>CAYVXQ010000047.1:0-6972 GCA_964454625.1 uncultured Candidatus Saccharibacteria bacterium | reverse complement strand
TAAATAGATCGGCTGACACCCAGGTTGCCGCTACTGGAGTTGGTTCTTATGGCAACGAAACCACTTATTTCGGCGCTTTAACCAAAGCCGCTGTGGCGAAATACCAGGCAAAAAATAGCATTTCTCCGGCGGTTGGCTTTGTTGGTCCTATTACCAGGGCTAAACTGAATCTCGGTATGTCCTCTGCATCTAGCGTAACCTTGCCTGCTGGTTGCGCTTCAACTTCTGGCTACAGCCCGACAACCGGTCAATCCTGTTCAACTGGCGTTGTTACGCCTCCTGTTACCTTGCCTGAGGGTTGCGCTTCAACTTCTGGCTACAGCCCGACAACCGGTCAATCCTGTTCAACTGGCGAGGCGCCAGTGGTTATCACTGGCGATGGTTTGAAAGTAGCTGTCTCGGCAAGCACACCGGTCACTAACCCGATTGTCACTGGCTCTGAAGCCACCAATTTGTTGGATTTAACTTTCAGCAATGGCAACAACACTGCGGTTAAAGTGACCAAAGTGAGAGTCAAAAGAGGCGGTTATTCCAGCGACACCAGCTTGGGTAACATTTACCTCTATGACGGCTACAACAGAGTAAGCGACGAGGCAACATTGTCCAGCGCTTACGCTTCATTCAACAGGTCAACTGGTCTGTTCACAATTCCCGCTGGCGCCAGCAAGACAATCTCAGTGAGAGCCGCGATTTCCGGCTCCAGCGGCGAGACCGTTAATATAATGGTTGAAGCCGCGACCGATGTTGTCAGCGACGCGTCTCAGGTCTCCGGCACTTTTCCTTTAACTGGCAATACGATGAGTATTGTTTCAGCTTCAGCGAAAGCCACTGTTGACATGGGCAGCTCTGTCACCCCATCAGGCGACAGCAGTATCACCGCCACTACTAATTATGTGGTTTGGCAGGACACCTTGACCGTGAATAATCAAGATGTCACCTTGGAATACATCAAATTCAGCCAAATTGGCTCTATTACAGTTGACGCTCTCGCCAATGTTAAATTGGATATGAATGGCGTCACCTTGGCTACTGGCCAATTAACTGCCAGCGATGTCGGCCAGGACTTGATTTTTGATTTTTCAGCGGCTCCCATTGCCATTACCAAGGGTATGACCAAAACCCTGACTATCTACGCTGATATTGTCAAGGGCTCGGGCAAGACCTTAAAAATGAGCTTGGAGAAAACAGCTGATATTTTCGTCAAGGATGCGGCTTACAAGAATTATGTTTTAGTGACCAAGGGTTCTTCCACATTTTCGTCTTTGAGAACCGGCACTTTAACTATTGCTGGCGGGACTATCACTATTACCAAGAGAACCGACTCTCCGACAGCCAATGTGGTTATTGGAGCGACCAATGTTTCTTTGGCAAAATACGACATCAAACCAACTGGCGAAGATGTTAAGGTGAATAGCGTCAAGCTTTCCATTCAATCAAGCACATCCTCAACTCACTTGAGAAATGTTAGCTTGTATTTGGATGGGGTTCAGGTTGGCAATACCGCCAATATTGAGACAAATAGCGGCGCAACCGGCTACTCAACAGTCAATATCTATCAAATACTTCCAGCGGCCGTTTCTAAGGTCTTGGAAGTTAAAGGAGATGTTTACACCTGCGCTTCTTCGGCTTGCACCAGCATTAATGGTTTGGCTTCTGGCTCAACTATTAAGGTGAGGATTGAAGGCAGCGCTAGCGAGGATAATTCCCAGGGTATGGTTTCCTTGAATTTGATTGACGCTCCTTCTTCTGATGTTGATGGCAATGCTTTGACTGTCGGGTCAGGCAGTTTGTCAGTTGTCAAGAGCTCAAGCTATGGCGACCAGTCAACAGCGGCTGGCACTGACACCAAGATTGGTTCTTATAGCGTTACCGCCAGCCAATACGACACCATAAACATTTCGTCAATGACTGTCGCTTTGGCCGACAACGGCGCTATGGTAACTACTGATTTGGCAAATCTCTATGTCAAATATGGTTCAACCCAATCAACTGTTGCGGGAGCTGTGTCAGCATCTAATGTCTTCACAACTCCGATTACTTTAGCTTCCAACACCAGTATGACTGTTGAGGTCTGGGCGACTATTAACACCACAGCGTCAAGTGCTGAGGCGGTTTCATCCACATTAGCAATTACAGCCACTCGCGCGACTGATGGCGTTTCCGCTAATGTTTCAGCCGTGGTTGGTCAAACAGTTACCGTGGCAAATGGCGCTTTAGCGGTTGTTAAGGCATCCGACACTCCGGTCGCGGCAATCTATGTTGGCAATAACACCGACCAATTATTGGCGAAATACACATTTTCCGCCAATTATGAGGCGTTTGTTATCAGCGAAATCAGAGTTGAAGCAACGACTACTCCAGGCGCCACCGCTGATAATTTCACCGGTGTCTATCTGAAGTACAAAGATTCAACTGGAGCCACCATTAGTTCAGCGGCTATGCCTTTGGTAAGCGGCACTTCCACCTTTACTGGCCAGACAATGTATGTCCCGGCAAACGGAAGCGCGAGCTTAGAGGTCTATGGCAACTTGAACGCTGTTGGCGCTGGCTATGCTGACACTGGCGACAGACCGCAATTGGCTTTGTATTATTACAAAGCGTACAGCGGGTCCACTTCCAGTATGGAAGTCACACCAGCTACAGCAATTGCTGGCAACCAAATGGCGCTTTACAAGTCCAAACCGACTGTTTCTCTCGTGGCTGGCAGCGGCGCTTTAGGCAACGGCACTCAATCTTTATATGCTGTTAAGGTTGACGCTGACGCTAAAGGAGCTGTTGGCTTGAAGAAAATGGTATTCAGAGTATCTCCGAGTTTGTCTTCTTCTACTGCTGACACTATTGGCAGTTTCAAGTTGTACCGCGGAGCGATTGATATCACTTCTTTAGTGAGCATCAATGAAACAACTACCACCGGCACTGATTTAACTAGCGGCAATTTAACTTCGGTTATTGCGGCTGTTGATGTGGTAGTGATATTCGCCACTGAAGAGGAGATTGCGGCTGGTTCTTCCCAGACCTATACTTTGAAAGCTGAAGTAGCAGGTATTGGCACAACCGGCGAGAGCATCCAGACCTATGTTAAGAAGGATAGCTCTTACGCGGCTTCTGTGCTTTACACCGGCAACTTTGGCGCAAGCAATTTTGTCTGGACAGACCGCTCAATCTTGAGCCATAGCGAAAGCACAGCTGACTGGATCAACGGTTATCTCGTGCAAACGCTTGACTCTCCATCCCAAACCTTACAGAAATAATCCCGATTGATTGTTTTACGCAAGCCCCCGCTCCCTGCGGGGGTTTTGCTTTCTCTGAAAGGCACTCGGTGCCTTACAAGCTTGTAAGGCACCGAGTGCCTTTCACTCCCCCTTTTTTTGTGCTATATTTTTTTATATGGACAGGTTAACCAAACTTGAAAACGAAACCATCTATATTGTCCGCGAGGCGTGGAGTCAATTCAAAAAAGTGGCTTTGCTTTGGAGCATTGGCAAAGATTCCACGACGCTTTTGTGGCTCTGCCGCAAAGCGTTTTTAGGCAAAATTCCTTTTCCAGTAATGCACTTGGACACAACCTACAAATTTCCCGAAATCTATGAATTCCGCGACAAATACGCCAAGGACTGGGGCTTGAACTTGATTGTCGCTAAAAACGAGGAGGCGTTGGCTTATGGTATGGGTCCGGACAAGGGCACAAAATTGCAATGTTGCAATGAATTAAAAACCGATAATTTAAAAAAAGCTATTGCCAAATACGGGTTTCGCGCTTTGTATTTGGCGATAAGACGGGACGAGCACGGCATCAGAGCCAAAGAAAGATTTTTTTCGCCAAGAGAAAATACAAGCTTTCAGTGGAATTATAAGGACCAGCCCCCGGAACTCTGGGACCAATACAAAACCAAAGCCAAAGACGAGGAACACTTGAGAATTCACCCAATGCTTGGCTGGCGCGAGATTGACATTTGGGAGTATATCAGACGCGAAAATATCCCAATGGTTTCTTTGTATTTTGCCAAAGACGGCAAGCGCTATCGCAGTATCGGTTGCGCGCCTTGTTGCAACCCGATTGATTCTGTGGCGGACACTTTGGACAAAATCATTGAAGAATTAAAAGCCAACCCCGCTTCCGAGAGAGCTGGCCGAGCGCAAGACAAAGAAAACACCTACACTATGCAAAAACTCCGCAGTTTGGGGTATATGTAGTATAAAATTGCGCGGGCGTGTCATTCTGAGGGTACTCCCGAAGAATCCCGACGAAAGAGATTCTTCGCCTGCTGGCTCAGAATGACAAAATAAATACTAAGAATGACAGTTAAGTATGGAAAATCAGGATTTAAAATTTGTGATTGTCGGGCATGTTGACCATGGGAAATCCACGCTGATTGGTCGGCTTTTGTATGACACCAATTCTTTGCCGCCTGATAAAATGGCGGAGATTAAAAAAAGCTCCGAGGAGCTGGGGCGGGTGACGGAATTTGCTTTTTTAATGGATCACTTGCAAGAAGAAAGAGAGCAAGGCATTACCATTGACACCGCCCAGGCGTTTTTCAAAACAGCCAAGCGTCAGTATGTTATTATTGACGCCCCCGGACATAGCGAGTTTGTCAAAAATATGCTTACCGGCGCTTCGCAAGCCCAGGCCGCTATTTTAATTGTTGACGCGAAAGAGGGCGTTAGAGAGCAGACCAAACGGCACTCTTATTTGCTTTCATTGCTTGGTATTAAACAAGTTATAGTAGTTGTCAACAAAATGGATTTGGTTGACTATCAAGAACAGGTCTTTGCAAAAATTAAAAGCGAGCTGGACATATTTTTAGGCAATTTGCAAATTAAGCCGAATTTTTATATTCCTATAGTTGCCTTAAAAGGCGACAATGTGGCTTTGGCATCAGAAAATATGCCGTGGTATTTAGGCGCGACTGTTCTTTTTGCTTTGGATAGCTTGAGAGAGGAAGTCGGAGAGGCGGGGCAGGCCTTGGTTTTGCCAGTTCAAGAAATTTATAAAATAGGCGATAAACGATATGTTTTGGGCCGGGTGGAAGCAGGCGAATTAAAAAGCGGGCAGAAAATCAAGGTTTTGCCATCAGGCCAAGAGACCATTATTAAAACCATTGAAAAATTTCTTCAAGAAAATTTATTGTCAGCCCAAGCCGGCGAGAATATCGCTTTAACAACCCAAGACCCTTTGTTTATTGAACGGGGCAATGTTATTTGTGAGACAGGCAAAGAGCCGTCTCTAAAAAGCGAGTTTGCGGCAACTTTATTTTGGCTCAGCCAAGAGACATTGCAAAAAGACGAGCCCCTAATTATCAAATGCGCCACCCAAGAATCGGCTTGTCAGGTTAGTGAAATAAAAAACCGCTTTAACTCCAGCACTATGGAGATTTTGGAAGAAAACGCCAGCCAGCTTAACTTTTTAGAAGCCGCTCAAATAATTATTAAGACAAAAAAGCCCTTAGCCCTCAGCAAATTCAGCGAATTTTCCGAATTAGGCAAATTTGTTTTATTGAAAAACGACAACATCATTGCCGGCGGCATAGTCATTGAGCTATAAAAGTTTGACGATAGGCGCAACCTTTGATAAGATAAAAAATATGGAAGATATTAAAACCATTATTAAAGAATATAGCGAGGAGATGAAACAACACAACGAGGCGCTCAAAGAGGACTTTAAACGGTATCTTGGGGTCTTGCATGAGGATTTTGGGCGCAAGAATCAGCTTTTAGCCGAGGCGATTGTTGGCGTTCAAAGCAGATTAGATGATAATACCGGGGCGATTTTTGGCGCGCAGAGTAAATTAGACAACAATACTGCGGCCATTTCCGGCGTTCAAAGCAGGTTAGACGCGCACGCCGAAGCCATTGCCGCTGTCAAAGAGGACACAGAAATTATTAAAATTGACATCGGATTTATTAAAAATGCTTTGCAAAAGAAGGTTGATATTGAGCAATTTATGGTTTTAGAAAGACGGGTGGCGAATTTGGAATCAAGAGTCAGATAATTTATGTTGTGTTGGCCGTTGCCGGGGCATAGTGACTTAGCCCTGTGAAAAACTCGTCTTAGACTTGTTTTTTTTACTTTATGGTTAAATGAAGATAAAGGTTCGGGACTTGACTTAGTCAAGTTCGTTGTTCGTCATCCTTGAGGGTACTCCCGACCGCGTGTCGCCAAAGCTTTAGCGGTGGCACAAGGATCTCTAAATAAATAAACAAAAAAATGTTAAATAAAAAAATAGTCAAAAGTATTCTTTTGGTCGGGTTAGTGTTAGTTTGCGTTGTGGGCTTTAGTCCAAAGGCAAGGGCAATAACCGCCAGCGAGTTGCAAGCGCAAATCACGCTTCTCTTGGCGCAAGTCAAACAATTACAAGAGCAGTTAGCCGGCATACAGGGCAATCAAGGCGTTGCCTGGTGCCATTCGTTTAATGCCAATTTAAGGATTGAGAATAAGGGCTCTGAAGTGGAAGCATTACAGACCGCTTTATCCAAAGACGGAGCGAAAAGCTGGGAGTATAAAGGTTATGACGGAGAGTTTGACGAAATGACTGCGTCAGCGGTTGTTGAGTTTCAAGAAAAATACGCTAGCGAGATTTTGGGCCCTTATGGTTTGAAACGAGGCACTGGCTTTGTGGGTAAATCAACCAGAGCCAAATTAAATAAATTGTATGGTTGCAATGGCAATGCTGGCGGAGGTGGCGGAGGAACTGCTTGCGCGGCAGACGCCAAGCAATGCTCGGATGGCTCGTATGTCAGCCGCACCGGCCCTAACTGCGAGTTTGCCCCGTGTCCGGCAAACGCTTGCGTTAAAGAGGGCGAGAAAGGAGGGACAGAAAGCTCTTCAAAATTCACAAGTTGTTGTTCTGGATTGCAAAAGACCGACTTAACAACACTCTGGGAAGGTGTTTGTGACAATGCGGCAGGAGCGAGTATAGTTCAATTATTTACTTGTATAAATTGTGGCAACGGAGTTTGCGGTTTGGGCGA
>CAYVXQ010000046.1:2087-7014 GCA_964454625.1 uncultured Candidatus Saccharibacteria bacterium | reverse complement strand
TGTTCATTGTGTTGAACCAGCCCTCGTTCCAGCGGTAGTTGGTTGTGCCGACATTATAGGTATTGGTGATAGAAGGCACAAAGTCGCCAGTGATAGTGGTTGTACCGTTGATATTTAGATAACCAGCGGCAAGGATATTACTTACATATAAATTTGTGGTGGTGCCGTTGCCGCCGACAAACAAGTCGCCAGTGGCGGTGGCGTTGCCGGTAATAGTGGTATTGCCAGTCAAAGCAATAGTTGAAGAAGCGGTTAAGGCAAGATTGCCAGCGGTGTTAATGGCTAAACGAACTGTTTCGCCTTGATACAGAGCATAAGCCGAACTGGTAGCGAATTTTTCGGTAAAGTTGCCGGCTGACAACACTAAAATATCGCCGCTTGTATCTGTTTTTATGGTTAAGGGAGCTGAAACAATTTGCCAAGTTGAGGTACCGTTGCCGGTTAAGTTGAGAGCGGCCGTGGAAGTCAACAAAGTAGAGCCAAGCGAAGAAACATCTATTGTAAAATAATTTAAGCCATCATAAGCCACTTTAAATTGCGGCGACGAAGTTGAAGTTAAAGTTAAAGCTCCACCATCAGCGATTTCAAAAACAACATTACCCGTATCTTTAAACTGCGCAATCTGCCCAGAGCCAATTTGGTTTAAAGTAAGAATAGGTGAAGTGCTGGAAGCCGTGAATGAGGCCGTTCCCCCGCTTTGACTGCCGCTAACACTTAAACCTCCTAAAATGCTAACATTCTTGCGCAAAGTAACATCGGCCAAAAAATCAGCGGAACTATTAACCGTTAAAAGATTACCTGACGTCTGGCCGATAACAGCTGAACCTCCCACTGCTAAATCATTAATACCAGCCGAACCGCTTACTCCCAATGAAGTCAAATTAGCCCCGCCGCTAATTTGAATGCCCGTTGAACCGACATAAACAGGCGCGGCCGCAGCCACTGAATACACTGGGGGCTGTGCCTGAATCTTCGTTATCAATTCCTGTAAATTTTTAATGTCGGCATCATATTTCTTTAGTTCGGCAACCTGCGCCTTCAATAGAGCCAGCGAAGCATCGTCAATTCGTAGAACCTCTCGGGTGATTTCTTTGATTGGTTGAATTTGAGTTATTGTTTTAACTTCTTTTATTATTTCTTTAACCACTTCCCGCCCTTCTGGGGCGGCTTTGGGCGCAACCTGAGTAATCAATTTTTTTTCAGGGGAAGTAGAAACAGCAGTAGCGGTAACTGGCTCCATTAAAGGTCCTGTCTCTAATGTGGTTGAAGAAACTAATTCGCTTACTTGTGGTGTTTCTAAAGGTTGAGTAAGAGAAACCTGTGATGGCTCTCCTACTTTAACAACCGGCTCTGAACCACCTTTGTACCAAGGGCTTATTACAAATCTATAACTTTTTTTCAGCCCCTCGCCGGTTTTGCTGTATATATTATATGTAAGGAGTTTCAATTTACTAAAAGTATTCTCAAAGCCCTGAACGATTTTAGTATCAATTGTATCTGCGCTGAATTTTATTTTTTTCCAAGTTAACCAAGTTGCCTCCTGAAAATTACTCAAAACCGTTTTAGTTAAAGAATTAATTTTTTTGGCAAGGGCTTGGGCAACATCCTCAAAGTTCACCGCTATCTGAGCAAGAGCTGAAGTTGTTCCCTCTTTAGCACCCTCCATCAAATTATTGCTAAAATCCTCAATTCGGCTGGCTAAAACATCGCCCCATTTATTTGTTTGGAAAAAAACAGCGCGCCAATTATAATACCAGTTATCGCGAACCGATGATAAAAGGGTCCGAGTTTCATTCTTTAATGTCTGGTAAGCTGCAGTTTGTAAATTTTCAGATTTCTCTATTTCTTCTACTATAGAATGTTTAACCCGTTGAAATGATTTTTCTAAATAATCTGAAAACTCAAAAACAACATCCTCGCTGAAAACACCGCTCGCTTCTTTAATAACTTTTTGCGAATTTTCTGAAATAAAATTCCTCAACGGCGCGATAAAATCTTCCACATAAGGATAAGCGAAAGCTAAACCGGTTGAACAAAAAATTAAAAAAACTCCTGTAATAAAAATTGCTTTTTTAGTTTTTAGAAAAAAAGCCAAGTCCTGAAAACCAGAAACAAACGAATAAAAAACTTTCTCTGACCACTTTTTCAAAAAAGAAAAATAATTTAAAGTAAAGAGTTTCTTTTGTATAATTTTAATCAGGAATTTTTTAGCTAATTTTTTAACTCCAACATTTTCAGCCGCAATAACTTCCATCGGCGCAGTTTTGACTTTTAATTGTTGTGCATTTCCGTTTAGTGTAATCTTGTATTCGTCAATCCATTCCTTTTTTGTCAGCCAATTTCTGCCGAACTTTACTGCTTTTAATTTTCCTTGGCGGGCCCTTAAACCCAAATACTCCTGAGAATAACCAGAGTATATTTCACCGTCTCTTAAAGAAAAATATTCGGGCTCTTGTGTGGCTTGATTAGATAAAGGAGCAATTTCTATATCCGATATTTCTTTATTATTATGGCCGTTCACCGAAGAAATATAATCATCAACCCATTCCTTTTTTGTCAGCCAATTTCTGCCGAACTTTACTGCTTTTAATTTTCCTTGGCGGGCCCTTAAACCCAAATACTCCTGAGAGTACTCAGTGTATTTTGCCGCAGCTTCAGCTAATGATATAAAGTTGTTATTCTCAATCTCTTGCTCTGTCATTTAAATCCGATATTGGATAAAGAATATATTCCTCTAATTTTAACTTATGCACAACACCTGTCAAATCACAACTGTGGATAACTTTTACCCTGTTAAGCAGAAAGAATCCCGGAATTCTCCTATCACAAATCACAAAAAAATATCGGATAAAAAATAAATCCGATACTTTCTTTTTACTATAAATTTTTACTTATTTAACCTCAATTCCTTTTCCTTTGCCGCAATTCACCTCTTTTATTTTGCGATAATCATTGTTATCCAATATCCAAACCATATCTCGCATAATCGCTTCTTGTTCTTGCTCGGTTTGCGCGTTACTCACGCAAAACCTATTCCCCTCTTTTTGATAGAACTTATCAAAACCATCCTCTGCCAATTTACTCTCCACTTTCACCACGCTCTTTTGGGTTCCTTTAAAATCTCTATAAAACCAGCCTGCTACTGCTATTGTTAAAATTGCCGATAGGACAATAGTTATAATTTTGCATTTTAAATTACATTTTGATTTTTGCATTTTGATTTTTGATTTCTTATTGCGCCAACGCGCTCGCCCTCGCCCCGCTCACCGTCCCATCGCTGTAATTGCGCGAATCATCATAAGCAAAAGCAGTGTAGTAATAAGTTGTGCCGGCTTGAATTGAAGTATCTGTATAGTTTCCAGCAGTGCCATTATAAACAATCGTGCCGTCTGTTGGCGATGCCGAATAACCGCCGGTTTTTCTGACTAATTTTGTGCCTTTCCAGTCATCATCATTAAAAGGATCTGTCCAGGTTAAAACAATCTGACCTGCTGAAACCGCAGCGGCCATACTGGCAATATTATCGGGCGTTGTGGAATCCGGCGTGGTAAACGCGGTTGACGGGCCATCGCCAGCGGACGCGTCAGCAACAGGACTGCCGGAATAAGGAGTGGCAACTGCCCTGACAGTTGAATCAATCACTGAAAAATTATTCACTTTGTCAAAAGTAAAAATGCGGTAAAAATAGGTTGTGCTATTGGTCAAACCCGTGTCAGTGTAAGATGCGCCCGCGCCTTGATAAACGACCGTGCCATTGGTTGGCGAAATCGGATAATAATCGGTCCGGCGCAGAATTTTGACTCCGGAAAAATCATCATCGCTCGGATTGGTCCAAGATAAACCAACCTGGCTATTGCCGGGCGTCGCGCTAAAGCTAATCGGCTTGCCTGGTAAAACAGTATCCGGCGGGATGGGTGGCGGCGAAGGGGTAGATGGCGTTGCCGTGCCCTGAGCTCCCGCAACAGCCGCAGAATAATTCGGCACTTCATCATAAGCAAAAGCAGTGTAGTAATAAGTTGTGCCGCCAGAAACAGAAGAATCTATAAAAGAAGAAGCGGAATTATTAAAAGCCACTGTGCCGTCTGTCGGATTAGCTGGATAACCAGTGGTTTTGCGCAAAATTTTAACTCCGGCCAAATCAGTGTCCCCGGGATTAGTCCAAGAAAGAGTGACTTGATTTAAACCGGCTATGGCTTGAAAACTGGTAATATTGCTCGGCGCTGTTGTGTCGGATGGAGCGGCGGGAGTGGCTGATCCCTTGGCGCCGGCAGCCGAACCCGGCGAATAATTCGGCACTTCGTCATAAGCAAAAGCAGTGTAATAATAAATTGTGCCGTTAGTTAAGCCGGTATTTGTATAAGAAGTGCCGGTGCTATTATAAACAACTGTGCCGTCAGCGCTGTGGCCTGGATAAGAGTCGGTTTTGCGCAGGATTTTTACTCCGGCAAAATCCGCATCAACCGGATTTGTCCAGGTAAGAGCAACTTGGTTATCCCCGGCAGTTGCTGATAAGTTTGAGACTTCAGCCGGGGCTGTAATCTCCCGAATAGTCATTAAAGGATCGCCAACCACCACCGAAACAAAATCCAGATAAGCCAAGCTCTGATAAGCCGCATCTGCCCAAGGATAACCGATGGCATATTGAGGCATAAAAATATTTTCATGAGCAATAGATGATGCCCATGGCTCGTAAACATTGCCAATGCCGCCCGAACCGCCGCTTTGAATAAATTCTGCTACTTGACCGTGCGTTGATTGACTCGCTGAAACAAAACCATAAGCATTAAACGACTCATAAGTGGAAAAAACCGCGCCGGCTAAATAAGTAAAACTTAAGGTGCTAGTAACATAGCCGTCAATCATACCAGCATGAATACCGTGAGAAGTATAACCAATTACCGAACCAGAGGGATTGGTGATAATAAAA
>CAYVXQ010000046.1:0-1987 GCA_964454625.1 uncultured Candidatus Saccharibacteria bacterium | reverse complement strand
AATACCGTGAGAAGTATAACCAATTACCGAACCAGAGGGATTGGTGATAATAAAATTCGTTGTGTCGGACCAAGGATTAGGATTGAGATTTTGCGATAAGCCGTTTAAATTTGTCCAAGCGATTGACATATAGTCGTAAGATTTTAGATGGTCGTCAATAATCCAATAACCGGCGCCGCTTGTATCCGGGGCAAATCCTTTATCAATCATTGTTTTTATATTAGCCACTGTATAACCGTCCAAACGAGTGACTAAATAGCGCAAATAAACGCCGCTGGTTGAAAAATGTTCTGTATCAAAGCGATAGGCCTTGGTATAAGAAAAATCAGCATTATAATAAGGATTATCTAAACGCCAAGTTGTGTCATAAGTCTCATAAAGAAGACAAACCGCCGCGTCAACCGAAGAATAATTGGTTACGCCGTAAGCCGCGCCATTGGTGGCTTGAATTTTTAAAGGAATACCCTTTGTTAAAACAATATATTTAATTGATGTTTTTAAGCCGCTACTGGTTAAATAACTTTCTAAAGCCGCTTTTATTTGGTCGTTATATTGAGTTCTGGTGATTTCTTCAGTGGTTGGCGCAGAGATACCTAAAACATTAGCGTCTGGAATGCTTCTTTTTGTTTTATAATAATCGGCAATTTCCAAACTATCCTGCGTGCCGTCAGTATCCGAGTCTGTGGTGTAAGAAGAATTATAAACCACTAACACTTCGCTGGCGGTTGGCGCGGATTGATAGGTTGGAGTAGCGGCGAAAACAATCGGAGTTAAAAAAACAAAGAGAAAAAAAATAATAAGCAAACAAATAGAATATTTTATATAATTCATATTTTAATTCATATTTTAACGTAAATTACATTTGATGTCTTGGTAAAAACGGCTGCGGGGCCAGGGATCGAACCTGGAGTCCTCGCGTCCAGAGCGCGATATGTTACCAATTACACCACCCCGCAAAGATTTATATCTTAAGATGCTTGCGCATTGCTAATAAAGCGGAAACTAATCCAAATAAAACAACAAACACCAACTGAAAAATGAAAATAATGAAAAAATTATTAACAAAATATGCAAAAAAATTAAAATTAGAAAACCAACGTAAAACACGACCGCTTAAAAAATATAACGAAGCACCCGAAAAAATATCAACAATAAACACGGCGAATAAACCGTAAAAAAACGTCTGAACCATAAAAGGAACTCTAATAAACCAATTAGAGGCGCCCACCAATTTCATTGTACCGATTTCATCCTTTAAGATTATGAAAGTTAGTTTAATAATATTTGAAGTAACAATAATTATTAAAAAACCAAGAAAAACAACTACGGCAACGCCAACCGTCTTAACGGTTTTGGTAATTTCGGACAATCTTATAATAGCTTGTTTATTTTTGGGCTGTTCGTAAGAAATGCTTGCCACCATATCCTCCATAGCTGGTTCTTTTAAAAAATCAGAAACTTTTCCGTAATAACTTGGGTTATCGGAATAAATATTAAGATGCGGCAGAAAAGGATTTTCTTTGGCTTCTTCTATTGCCTTCAAATAAAATTCGTCATCTTGATGATCTGCCTTGAAAATCTCCAAAGCCATTTCTTTAGAAACATAATCAATGCTCTTAACTTCATCAGAAAGCAATAAAAGACGATTTTTGATTTGCAGAATCTCCTGCTCAGAGGCGTCGCTTTTAAAATACACTGAAATATCAACCTTTTTGGCAATCTCATTAAACAAAACCTGCCCCGCTCCTCCGCTTAAAAATAAGAGTAAAATAAAAAATACCGCTGTTCCCATAATAAAAATAACTTGCAGGCCTAATCCCTTGCTGCGGCTAAAACTATGCCAGCCAAATTTGAGAATTCTTTTTAGTTTTATAAGCATAAATAATAGGACTTACGTGTTTGTCCCAAAATTGTCATTCCGAGGCGGAGCCAAAGAATCTGACGGAGATAGCCGTCATCTCTTCGAACCTGAGGCCTCAGAGCCGAA
>CAYVXQ010000045.1:0-7205 GCA_964454625.1 uncultured Candidatus Saccharibacteria bacterium | reverse complement strand
CGTGTCGGATTCTTCGCCTGCTGGCTCAGAATGACGGCAAACCCGTAAGTCCTATAGACATTAGAAATTAGTCATTTGGCATTTTTGGATTTGGATTTTGTGCTTAGAATTTTTTTATTTATTATCTCCGCTTACCTTCTATGATCTCCTTGGCTATGTTGTCGGGCACTTTTTCATAACAGTCAAATTCCATTGTAAAAGTGCCCCGACCCTGAGTTAAACTACGCAAAGAAGTGGCATAACCGAACATCTCAGATAAAGGAACTTTGCCCCTGATTACTTTTAAATTGAGCCGATCAAGGGTTTCGTCAATCGTCCCTCTTCTGCGGTTAAGGTCGCCGATAACATCGCCAAAAAATTCGTCGGGCGTTATTATTTCTAATTTCATTATTGGCTCTAATAAGGCGGCTTTGGCTCTTTTTGCTGCTTCTTGCAAAGCAATGCTGCCAGCTATTTTAAAAGCAATTTCTGAAGAATCAACTTCGTGAAAAGAACCATCATATAAAATGGCTTCAATGTCAACTAAAGGATAGCCCGCCACCACGCCTTTATCCATTGCTTCTTTTATGCCTTTATCAACCGCTGGAATATATTCTTGAGGAATAACTCCGCCTTTAATTGCGTTGACAAATTCATAACCCTCTCCTCTGTCTTTGGGTTTAATCCGCAAATAAACATGGCCATACTGACCCCGGCCGCCCGATTGGCGAATATATTTACCTTCGGCTTGGGCCTCGCTGAAAATTGTTTCTTTATAAGCCACTTGGGGCTGTCCGACATTGGCTTCCACTTTAAACTCTCTTTTCATTCTATCAACCAAAATATCCAAGTGCAACTCCCCCATACCCGACATAATGGTCTCGCCGGTTTCCAAATCCTCTTTTACGCGGAAAGTCGGGTCTTCCTCGGCTAATTTTTTCATTGCCATAATCAGCTTTTCCTGGTCAGCTTTTGTTTTCGGTTCAATGCGAATAGAAATAACCGGCTCGGGAAACTCTGGTTTTTCCAGCAAAATCGGCTTTGTCTCATCGCAAATTGTATGTCCAGTTATAGCGGTTCGCAAGCCAACCGTAGCGGCAATGTCGCCTGAGAACACTTCGTCAATTTCTTTTCTATCATTAGCGTGCATTCGTAAAATTCGGCCGATTCTCTCTTTTTCTCCGCTGGTTGAATTCAAAACATAAGAGCCCTTTTTCAAAGTGCCTGAATAAACCCGAAAATAACCCAACGAGCCAACATAAGGGTCAGTGGCAATTTTAAATACTAAGGCGGAAAATGGCTCTTGGTCATCGGCCTTTCTTTCAATCGTGGCCTCATTTTTTATATCCAAGCCCTTAACCGGCGGCAAATCAATGGGGCTGGGTAAATAATAACAAACACCGTCTAAGACCATTTGCACCCCTTTGTTTTTCAAAGCCGAGCCGCACAAAACCGGCACTAATTTATAGTCAAGAACCGATTTTCTTAAAACCTTTCTTATTTCATCAATTGTGATTTCTTGGCCAGCCAAAAACTTTTCTAAAAGAGTATGGTCTTCAGCCGCCACCTTTTCCAGCATTTTCTGCCGCCATTCTTTTACTCTTTCTTTATAGCCGTCGGGAATTTCCTTTTTTTCCACTATCTCGCCTTTTTCTCCGGAAAAATAAATCGCCTCTTGAGTAATCAAATCAATAACCCCTTCAAAATTTGCCTCCTCGCCAATAGGCAGTTGAACCGCAACCGCATTTTTAGTTAATTTTTGCAAAATGCTATTAAAACTTTTTTCAAAACTCGCGCCCATGCGGTCAATTTTATTGATAAAACAAAGACGCGGCACTTTGTAGTTATCTGCCTGCCTCCAGACGGTCTCGGATTGGGGCTCAACACCAGCCACGCCGTCAAAAACAACCACAGCCCCGTCAAGCACCCTTAAAGACCTCTGCACCTCAACCGTAAAATCAATGTGTCCCGGGGTATCAATTATATTTATCCAGTACTCATTTTCCTTGCTTTTGACAAGGTCGGTGGGTGTCCAAGTGCAAGTGGTGGCAGCGGCTGTTATGGTAATGCCTCGCTCTCTTTCTTGCTCCATCCAATCCATTATTGTGTCGCCTTCGTGCACCTCGCCGATTTTGTGCGATATGCCGGTGTAAAACAAAATGCGCTCACTAACCGTGGTCTTTCCAGCGTCTATATGGGCAATAATGCCGATGTCTCTTGTTTTTTCAATTGGATACAAACGGGGCATAAAAATAAATTCAAAATGCAAAATTCAAAATGCAAAATGACAATTAAAAATTCAAAATTTTATAGTTCAATTCTTGACAAGTCGCCGTTAAGAATAATCGGCTTCATTCCTAAAATCTCCTCTTTGCTAGAAATTTCTGGAATCGGATTAAATAAATAAATCGGTTTTTTTAAATGAAATGCCACACCCATTTCCAGAAAAGTGTTCCCGCCGATATAGTTTTCAATATCATTTTTAGTATAATTTAACACCAATATAGCATCGGCCCAAACAATCTTATCAAAATGTGTTCTTATGGCTAATGCTTTTCTGTCCCAAATCCAACCCGTTTCGGTTTTGCTTTCTTTTCTTAAACGATAGTATTCCTTTATCGGAATCATTTCTCCCTGCTCATTAGGGATTTCCAATGGCGGCAACTTAACTTCGTGTCTCATTGTTTCTAATTGCTCCTTTATCTTCTGCATTTCATCAAAAAAAGCAATGCTGCCGCAAATTGTAATTTTCTTTTTGTTTTGACTGGCCACTGAATATCCTAAAACTTCAGCTAACCTTTCGGGCGATGGTATAATCTCGGCGAATAAAAATTGTCGGCCTAATTCTTCGTCTTTATTTAAAACATAAATCGGCTTGCTGCGAGCGACCGTGTAGCCAATCTCCAAATTAACGCTGTTGCCAATATAGCCATTTTTGTTAAAAATAAAAACCGCGTCCGCCAAATCAATCTTGCGCCAATGATGATAAGTCAAACCCATCACCACTGATTTTTTTATGTCATCGGACATTTTGCTCCACTCTTCCTCGTTCCATTTTTCCAGCCATAAAAAATTCGGTTCAAAAACAGCAACTCCCAATTTTTTCAATCTTAAAACAAACTCCTCTATTTCTTTTTTAAATCTCTTACTGCCACAAATAACAACTGATTGCATATTTCTTTTTGCTTATTCTAACGGACAAAATGAGCGAAAGCTCTGTTAGCTTCAGCCATTTTGCGCACATTAATTTTCTTTTTAATCGCTTCGCCCTCTCCCTTTGCCGCGGCCATCAATTCTTCGGCTAATTTCTCCTGCATTGGCTTGCCTTTTTTAGTTCTGGCTGCTGTAATAATCCAGCGCATCGCTAAGCTTAAGCCCCTTTTGGCCGGAACTTCCATAGGCACTTGATAAGTGGCGCCGCCAACTCTTTTGGGCCGCACTTCTACTTCTGGCGTTGCCTGAACAATCGCTTTTTGAGCGACTGCTACGGGGTCTTCCTTGATTTTTTCTTTAATAATGTCAAAACAGCCATAAACGATTTTGCGAGCCGCGTTTTTCTTGCCCCGTCTCATAATCTGATTAATTAACTTAGCCACTGTTACATTATTATAAACAGAATCGGGCTCTAAATTTATTGTTCTAAATTTTTTGGACATGTTCGCTTCGCTCAAATTAAAAGTTAAAAATTAAAAATTATAATTTAACTTTTAACTTTGCACTTTTAACTTTTAACTTTTTTCGCTCCATATTTTGACCGGCTGTTTTTTCTTCCTTCCACGCTAGTAGCATCCAAATGGCCTCTGACAATGTGATAGCGAACCCCGGGCAAATCCTTCACCCGGCCGCCCCTAATCATTACAATGGAATGTTCTTGCAAGGTATGTCCCTCGCCCGGAATATAAGCGGTTACCTCTTTGCCATTGGATAATTTCACTCTGGCGACTTTACGCAAAGCCGAATTGGGTTTTTTGGGCGTGGTGGTAAAAACCTTAGTGCAAATCCCGCGCTTAAAAGGAGCCGGATAATAAGAATACCGATTTTTTAATACGTTAAAACCATAGGTTAAGGCCTTCATTTTTGTTTTTTTCTGAAGCTTCTTGCGCGGTCTTTTTGTTAATTGATGAATTGTCGGCATGTTAGAAATCGTTTAAAAATTCCGGGAGAGGTCAGACCTCCTGAAAACTTGCATACAGTCTGGGGAGGTCTGACCCCTCCCGGAATTTTTATTACAAGTTCTTACACCGAGCACATAACTTTATTGCAGAATTGCAATAAAGTTATGTGCTCGGTAAATTCGCTTTGCAAAATTTTCTGCGCCTGCGGCTTGAAAATTTTGAAGCTCATTTAATTTAACAAACAAATTTTCCAATGTCAATTATCTGTGCTGTTAAACTCCACTTTCCAGCCAAATCTCGGCTTAGATTTTTTATTGGTTATCTTGGCCGCCTTAATTTTACTCAAAATAAAAGAGTCGTAGTGGTTGTCGCCGCTATCAACCGTATAACCGTTAAAAATATGTCCGGGGCTCAATCTGTCTTGGCCATAAACCAAATGCTCGGCCATTTCTCCCGTATCATTGGCCAAAAAATACGGCTCAACCGCTCGCCAGCCGGCTCTTGAAGTTAAGGTTTTTGGATAATAAATCTTTAAAATTTTTCTTTGCTTGCCTGCTTGGGCTATTACACCAATAACTTCCTGAAAATCCATATACGGCTCTTTTTTTAATTTTTTATTTGATGAATGCCGCTCCTTGTCGCGTTTAGTTTTCTTTTGTAAATTTTTTCGCAAGGCATCGGTCAAATCAACGCCAGTAGAATTCGCCATACATATCAAAACAAATAAAACATCAGCTAATTCATCAGCTAATTTTTTGCCCTCATCAGATTTTTTAAAACTTTGCTCGCCGTAGGTTATAGATATCACCCGAGCCACCTCGCCCACCTCTTCCACCAGTTGTGCCAACTGCGACAACTCGGAAAAATAACTAACCCCGATAGTTTTTATCCAATCGTCAACCATCTGCTGGGCATCTTGAATGGTAACATCTTGGTTGAGCATACTCCTAATTTTTAAAAATTATTAAAAATATCTAATACTAAATTTCCTAATTTGTGGACAAGTTTCTCCTGTATCTCTTTTACCTTTTTTTATTTTTTGCCAATTTTACTTTATTATTGATAAATACTATAAATAAGAACTATAGATAAGAAAAAATATCTTTTATTGAAGTAACGCGAGGAGAGTATTCTGGGTGTTTATTTTTGTTATCAAGCATTAAAGATTTAATGCCGAAAGATTGCGCCGCTTCTATATCGTCTTTCAAACTATCCCCCACCATAAGCACTTTGTCTTTTTTAACTTTCAATTTTTC
Organism: uncultured Candidatus Saccharibacteria bacterium; assembly: GCA_964454625.1. Classification (GTDB taxonomy): domain Bacteria; phylum Patescibacteriota; class Minisyncoccia; order Minisyncoccales; family CG1-02-41-26; genus CG1-02-41-26. Next base: position 1,855 of record CAYVXQ010000045.1, on the reverse strand, counting down.
CAAACATCTTTTAAAAATTCTTGGGTCTGGCTTTAATAAACCAACTTCATAAGAAACAATTATTACATCAAAAATTTCTGCCAAAGCATACTCGCTTACTACTTCTTCAAATGACAAACTAAAAGCATTGCTGATTATCGCTAATTTATAATCTTTATCTTTTAATTCCTGCAAGGTTTCTAATGTTTGTGGATATGGTTTAGCTCTCCAAGACATGCCTAAAATTTCAGATACCTTGCTTATATTCTCTTTTTCAGGGCTTATACCAAAATCAGTTAATAATCTATTAGCCGCTTCAAACTTATCCAGACAGGGAGAAAGCATCAAACTTTTCTCTACTCTTTTTTCAAAATCATAATTATTCTCCAATTTCAAACAGTTAGACAGGTCTCCTGTAAAAGATACCTCTTTATAAAATAAAGTACTCCAGCAATCAAAAATAATAGCTTTAACCATAAAATCAAAAATTCAGCGGCAAGCCGGTAATCAACGAGAACAACGGCTGGGCGATATACGGCCCGCCAATGTACATCATAAAAATAACTGCTGTTATAATCGCCAAAAACCCGCCTTGCATAAAGAGCATCTTGTGCTTTTCCCATTTCCCAGGCCAAACCGCCAAAATCAAATGCGAGCCGTCCAAGGGCGGCACTGGAATGAGATTAAAAACACCCAAAACCATATTAAGCCAAATAAACATCGCGAAAAAACTAATCAGTTGAATATTGCCGATGTGGCCGAATCGCAAAATAAGCCCAACAACCAAAGCCATTATAAAATTAGACAAGGGCCCGGCCAAGGCGATTAAAGCCGGCCCCCATTTTTTATTCTTCAAATTATAAAAATTAAAAGGCACGGGCTTGCCCCAGCCAAAACCCACGGTGAAAATAAATAAAGCACCCACAATGTCTAAATGCGCCAAAGGGTTAACCGTTAAACGGCCCATATCGCGGGCCGTATGGTCGCCCTGCCAATCAGCCGCCTGCGCGTGGGCGTATTCATGCACGGTTAAAGCGAACAGCAAAGAAGCGGCCATCATTAAGTAAGACAAAGGATTGGAAAATAAAACGTCAATTAACATATTATAAATAATTTATTAGCCCTACTATATCATTTACATTTGCAAAATTCAAAAAATCCTGTAATATCAAAGTATACTTGTTGTCATTCTGAGCCGCAGGCGAAGAATCCCGACCAAGAGATTCTTCGGGCTTCGCCCTCAGAATGACACATTTCGGACTATTCCGTAATTCAAAGTATAATAATCTTAATAAACTTATGGCTAAAACCTGCGCAGTATGTCAAAAGGGCTCCCGGCTCTTCGGCAAATACAATAAATTAAGAGGCAAATACAACCCAGCCCCCAAGGTGAGAAAATATCCCAATCTTCAGTGGTTTCGCGTGCCAAAGAATCCCCAAGACATACCCAGTAAAAAATTCCGACCATTCGCTGGTCAGCGCATTTTGGCTTGTGCCAAGTGCATCAAGTCGCTGGGCAAGAATAAATAACGCCCCTGCTTCATCTTTTTAAGTCCCCCCGGAATACCCTATCGGGGCATAGTGTAATGGTAACATGCACCCTCGGGGAGGGTGTGACTCTGGGTTCAAGCCCCAGTGCCCCGAATAATTTTGCCCGCGGGGGTTGAAGCCAATTGATTGGCTTCAACGGGTGATTTAGGAAAACCCTCCGTGGTTTTCCGTTAAAAATCACCCCGGAGGGCATAGCGGTGGTTCGATTCTACCTGGCCCGAAATCATAATACAAAACCCTGCTTGAATCAAGCAGGGTAGACAGGCCTATTCTGCATAATGCAAGATACATATTGGACTCTTTAAGGTCTAATTTGCATGCTTGT
>CAYVXQ010000044.1:0-7219 GCA_964454625.1 uncultured Candidatus Saccharibacteria bacterium | reverse complement strand
GAACTGCGGCTCTACAAGAACTTTTTTCAGCCCGTGATGAAGTTAATTAAAAAAGGGGGTTTTAGGGGGAGGGAAGCTTTTTGCCCGCGAGCGTCAAACTGCCTCCGCCTGCTCGTTCAGAGCAGAATGCCGAAACAAAATTTTCTTCCTCCTTATTTGAATTTTTTTGGGGGCGCGCGAAATCCGAAAATTGGAGAAGAAAATTGTGTTGAGACGTAGCCCCGCCTTTGGCGGGCGCGGAGCCGTTGCGTTATTGGTGTTTTCCAAAAATTTTGATAAAATAAGTTCAAAAAATGCCGCTGATTTTTCGTTCAAAGTAGGTTCGCGCGAAGTGTATAATTACAGCACAAAAATACAGGCAGGTTCGCCCCATCATTCGACGGGCGGGGAGTTGAATAACTCCTCGAATCGGGGCGGAAGCATATTTTACCGCATTTTGTTTTGATTTTTTAAAATAAATCAGTATAATTATAAAATGTCCATCAAAAAGACAATTTGTTTGTCATTTGCTCTTTTTATGTTGAGCGTTTTTTTGGCGCCTAATATTGTCTTAGCTATCAATCACGAATATGTTGGTTGCGTTAAGGATAAGATAGATAAGACAACAGGTAACTGTGAAACAGACGGTGAACGAAAGGTATGCTACGAGGGTATAGTGCCTTGCGGTAAGAGCGTTTTAGTAGGCAAAACCAAAAACTCTGATGTTTATTGGGACGATGGGAACAAAATCTGTAAGGCCACCCTTCCTTTTCCTGATGACGGCGCGCAGGTTGTTGTTAACTGCCAATTATGCCATTTTTTTGTGATTATTGACAGTATTATGGATTTTATCTTATTTAACATTGTGCCGCCTTTAACCATAGCTGTTTTGGTGATTGGCGGGGTGCTCTTTTATTTTGCCGGCGCCAAACCAGAATTACGGAACAAAAGCATTACATTATTTAAAGATGTTTTGATTGGCCTGGTTTTAATTTATGGCGCTTATATGCTTGTGGGTATATTCTTAATGATTTTGGGCGCGGCAGATATGAATCCTTTAAAGAGTGTTTTTGACAGCAGTAAAGGCATTTTCAGCATTACTTGCCCATTAGAGGTGCCATAGGGATTCTGTTCAAGTGGGCCCCCATAGCTTAATGGCAAAGCCGCTGGCTCTTAACCAGTTAATGCGGGTCCGATTCCTGCTGGGGGCACAATACAATTTCAAATTTCAAAAGTTAAATTATGCTTCCAAAAAAACTTTCCACAATTGAGAAAAAAGGATTATTAGAATTAAAGCAAAAACTTTTTGAGGCATTGCCAAATCAAATTGATTTTGTGCGGCTTTATGGTATGGTTCAAAAACGCGGGGGAACGCGGCCAAGCATTCGGACATTAACCTTTTAATGGTTGTAAAAAGAAAAAACAAGAAAACAATGGATTACCTCTATCAACTTTTGTAATGAGCAGGAGAGAATACGACGAGCAATTAAAAATCCCTACTCTTTTTATTCAATTTGCGCAAAAAGAGGGTGTTAATTTATGATATGAATAATATTCAGTTGCAGGAAAAATTAAATAAAGTGGTGGAGCGGCTTAAACCTTATAGGCCCGAAAGGATTATTTTGTATGGCTCCTACGCGCGCGGCGATGCCCGAGAAGATAGCGATTTGGATTTATTGATTGTTAAAAAAACCAAAAAGCCATATTTTGACAGGATAAGCGATATTCAAAGACTTTTGTATAAAAAAGAATATTATTTTAATTCAGAAGAATTTATCAAAGGACTTGACCCAATCGTTTATACCCCAAAAGAAATTAAAAAGAGGCGGACGTTGGGTGATTTTTTCGTGCGCCGCATTTTAAGCGAGGGTAAAATAATTTATGAGCGATGAAAATTATAAAAAATTAGCGCGTGAATGGTTTAGTAAGGCTAACGATGATTTATGTTTTGCGCAGGCTGGTTTTAAAGAAACCGGCATAGCAAGCGACACTTGTTTCTTGTGTCATCAAGTGGTTGAAAAATATTTGAAGGGCTACTTGACCAGCTTACGGATTGAGCCCATAAGGACGCATATTTTATCGGAGCTTTTGAATGCTTGCATCCAACAAGCAAAAGATTTTATGGAAATTAATGAGGATTGCGAGTTTCTAAATAGATTTTATAATCCGACCCGTTATCCTGGCGGAGTGTTTTTGGATTTTAGTAAAGAGACAGCCGAACATGCTTTACAAAAAGCGGAAAATATTGTTAGTTTTGTTAAAAAGAAATTTATCGCTGATCAGAATTAATTTTTCAATTTTCAGTTTTGAAAATTGATTTTACAATAAATATTAGGACTTACGCGTTTGGGCATTTTTCCCCAAAAAATGCGTGGAAAATGGCTTCATTTCGTGGTTTTATGACACGAAAAATGATTAAAACTGGCCAAACGCGTAAGTCCTAACAATGATAAAAGAACTAGAAGTGACAAGTCCGGTGAGTGGCTTGAAAAAATTAAAACTCTGAGCAAATCGCTCTAATTTCGATGCAGTGGCAACGTGTCGGTTTCGCTGGCATGAAATTCGGCGGCGGAAAACGAAGGCGGGCGAAAATTCCTTGAACCAATGCTAAAAAATGCTTCCAAAAAAACTTTCCACAATTGAGAAAAAGGAAAAAATTCAAAGGCCCTAAAATTATACTTTTATAAAGATTTTAAATTTTGCTTTGTTATTTTGCATTTTTCACTTTGAATTTTGCACTTGACTTAGCGAAGCGAAGGAATATGCTAACAAAAGAACAAAAAGAAGAAGTTATTCAAGATGTTAGATTGCACAAAGGCGATACTGGTTCAGCTGAGGCGCAGATTGCTTTGCTCTCTGAGGAAATCAAGGACTTACTCCAACATTTTAAGAAGCATCCCAAGGACCAGCATTCCAGGTATGGGCTTTTAAAAATGGTCATAAAAAGGAAGAAGTTGTTGAAGTATTTAGAGAAGGAGGATAAAAAGAGATACAACGCGATTATTAAGAAAGTGGGGCTGAAAGATAAAACAGAGAAATGAACCAGAAGCCCGAATACCGAATACCAAAAAATAACTAATAACAAATTTCTAATGTCTAATAAAATGTCCAATGCTAAATGTCCAATGACTAATTTTTGACATTTGACATTTGGGCTTTGACATTCTATTTGACATTAGTCATTTGGCTTTAGACATTTTTTGCTATTTTGCCTTAGGGTTTCGGACTTTTATTTATACACATGATTAAACCAAAAGAACAACGAGTAGAGGTTTTATTAGATGTGCAGAATCTTTATCATTCTGCAAGAAACTTGCATAATGCCAGGGTAAATTTTAACGAGGTTTTAAAAACCGCGATTGCCGGCCGTAAATTTATCAGAGCTTTTGCTTATGTGGTGCGGACGAAAACCGGCGAGGAAAAGCCGTTCTTTGAGGCCTTGGCGAATTTAGGTATTGAAACACGGGTTAGGGATTTGCAGGAATTTTATGATGGTCAGAAAAAGGCGGACTGGGATGTGGGCATTGTTATTGACGCGATTAGGACAGCTCCGGGGGTTGATGTGGTTATCCTTTGTTCGGGGGACGGCGATTTTATACCGCTGGTGGAATATCTTAAAAATCAAGGCAAGCGGGTAGAGGTGATTGCTTTTGACCGCACCGCCTCCTCGGCTCTAAAAGAGACGGCTGATGAATTTATTGATTTAGGTCAGGACTCGCGAAAGTATCTGATGAAAATAAAAGAGTAAAAGATAATAAATAACGAAACAATAGCACGCAAGGTAAGTTGAACTAAATGTACAGAAATGTTATTCTTAAGTCAATAAAAGCAATTGGCAAGCCAATTATTAGAAAAATTTAAGCAATATGAAAAGGAAGTTGCTCGGCAACTTCCTAACACGCGAAGTCGTTAAGGCATTCTCCGATACTATTTGTAATTTATAAAGCGCTTACGAATTCTTAAAAAAAATAAAATTCTGGACTTGCGATTATGAATTTGAAAATTAACAAAAAAGAAATCAAAAAAATTGCTCAAAAATATAATTTGGCGATGGTTTTGCTTTTTGGCTCGCAAGCGAGAGGCAGAGTCAAACCTGACTCAGACATTGATATTGCTTACTCTACTCAAAATCCGTTGTCCATAAAGGAAAAGTTGGATTTGAACAATGACTTGGGCAATTTTTTCCGCAAAGACAATGTTGACCAGATTGACATTAAAAGTGCCAATCCTCTTTTGCTTTATGAAATTTCCAGAAACAGCAAATTACTTTTTGGCAAAGAGATTGACTACATAAAGTTTAAAACTAGAGCGTTTAGGATTTTCATTGATAGCGAATCGCTTTTTAAATTAGAGGAATCCTTAATTAAAAAAAGACAAAAATTGTTAGGCGATATGATTTATGCTAAATAAAAAGTTTATTAAAAAGAAAATAGAACTGATTCAACAGGATTTGGTGTATATGGAAAAATTATCCCATTTTTCTTTTCAGGAAATTGTGAACGATTTTACTAGAATGAATACTTTTGAAAGATTATTAGAAAAAATTGTTGCTCGGGCTATTGATATTAATGAACATCTTATCAATGAATTAGCGACTGTGGAGATAAAATCGCCTCAAAGCTATAAGGAAACATTTTTAAGATTATCAGAGTTCAATGTGTGTCCTCGCGAATTTGCTGAAAGTATTGCTAAAAGCGTGGGAACTAGGAATGCTTTAACACATGATTATGATGAACTTGATTTGCAAAAAATTTATTCTTCAGCGAAAGAATGTTTGGAAGATTATCATAAATATTGTGAGTATATTTTGCAGTTTTTAGAGAAAGATAAAATTTAATCGGATTATGGGTTTGGAGTTATGAATTTGGAATTGTGGCTTTAACTACGATTCCTTTTTCATAATTCTTAAGTCCAGATTCATAATTCTCATTTTCAATGGCCGAGAAAAAAATATTTACCACTGAGGTTGGCGGCAAAACCCTAAAAGTGCAGATTGGCGGTTTGGCTGACCAATGTTCGGGCTCGTGTTTTTTGCAAATAGGCGAGACCTCGGTTTTAGTAACCAGCCAAATGGGCAACGAGGCCGGCGGGATGGGGTTTTTCCCGTTGACCTGCGATTATGAAGAACGTTATTATGCGGCTGGGAAAATTTTGGGCTCGCGATTTGTGCGGCGGGAAGGTCGGCCGACATCTGAAGCAACCTTGAATACGCGAATGATTGACCGGGCAGTGCGGCCGCTTTTTCCGGTTAATTTTAAACGGGAAGTACAGGTGATTGTCACTTGTTTGTCTTGGGATACGGAAAATGACCCGGCTACATTAGGGCTTTTGGGCGCTTCCATTGCCTTAGGCATTTCGCCTATGCCTTGGCAGGGTCCGGTGAGTGTGGTCAGAATCGGCCGGGTTGATGGCGGGTTTGTTTTATTCCCGTCTTATGAACAGCGGCTTAAAGCCGACTTGGATATTGTTTTGGCTGGGGTAGAGCAAAATGGCGAGATTTTAATCAATATGATTGAGGCCAAGGCCGAAGAGATTCAGGAGGATGTTATTTTGCAGGCCCATGATTTTGCTTTGCCGTTTTTGCGCCAGTTGATTGATTTTCAAAAGGAAATTATTGGGCAGGTTGGTAAAGAAAAGATTGCTCTCTCGGATTTGAAGATTGACGAGGCCTTGGAAAAAAGAGGGCAAGAGTTTTTAGCCGCTAAAATTGAAGCGGTTGTTTATCGTAAAAACAAGGGCTTTGATAAGGTTGAAGTGGAAGCGGATTTGGAGCAGATTCAGAAGGAATACCTGGAAATGATTAAAATTGAGTTTGGCGATGATAAAATAACTGACGGCAAAATTGTTTGGGAGACGATTCAAGAAAAGATTTTGGACGAGAAAATTTTGCGGGACTCGGCCCGGCCTGATGGCCGAGCATTAGATGAGTTGCGGCCACTTGATTTAGATGTGAGTATTTTGCCTCGCACCCATGGCGCTGGACTTTTTACCCGGGGGCAAACTCGCGTATTATCTATTTTAACTTTAGGCGGTCCGGGCGACCAGCAATTATTAGAAGGCATGGATTTTTCGGGTAAGAAACGTTTTATGCATCATTATAATTTTCCGCCTTATTCTTCGGGTGAAGTAAAACGACTGAGCAGCCCGGGCAGGAGGGAAATCGGACATGGGATGTTGGCGGAAAAAGCGCTTTTGCCGGTAATTCCCAGTTTTGACGAGTTTCCTTACACTATCCGCATTGTTTCAGAGGTTTTAACCTCTAATGGCTCTACCAGTCAGGCGGCAATCACCGCGGCTTCTTTAGCTTTGATGGATGCGGGCGTGCCAATTAAAAGGCCGGTCTCGGGCATTGCAGTTGGTTTGATTAAAAAAGACAACAGAACTTATAAATTGCTCACTGATATTCAGGGACCCGAAGACCATTTCGGTGATATGGATTTTAAGGTGTCGGGTACTTCTGAGGGTGTAACCGCTATTCAGATGGATGTTAAAACCGATGGCATTACCCGTGAAATTATAGAGGCGGCTCTGGAAAGAGGCAAAAAAGCGCGTTGGGAAATCTTGGAAAAGCTCAAGACATTACTGCCGGGCCCCCGAGAGAATCTTTCGCCTTTTGCGCCCAGGGTCGCAATGCTGCAGATTAACCCGGATAAAATCGGAGCGGTTATTGGCACTGGCGGAAAGGTTATCAACGGCATTATTGAAGAATGCGGCGTGGCTATTGACATTGAAGACGACGGCCGGGTTTTTGTTTCGGCCGTTTCCGACGAGGCGATTCAAAAAGCTATGGAGCATATAAAGGGCTTGACTAAGGAATTTAAGATAGGCGAGGTTTTTCAGGGTCCGGTGCGCCGAATTTTGGACTTTGGCGCTTTTGTAGAAATTGCTCCGGGGGTTGATGGTTTAGTTCATATTTCTCAATTGGCTAATTTCAGGGTGGAAAGATGTGAGGATGTGGTTCAAGTTGGCGATGTGATTCCGGTAAAAATTGTCAACATTGATGAGCAGGGCCGGATAAATCTTTCTGCAAAAGAAGCCGGTTTTGCTCCGCCTTCTCCTGATAGCTCGGTTTGGTCTGATAAAAAGATGGCGCGCCGAACGACCAATAATGATTCATATAACACAAGAGGCGACAGAAGCCGAAGAAACAGCCGAGGTCCTTCTCGCGGCCATTAGGAGGTTGCCGAGCAACTTCCTCGGCCAAGTTGGGCTGGGGTCTGACCCCTGAGCAAACTAAAAC
>CAYVXQ010000043.1:0-7566 GCA_964454625.1 uncultured Candidatus Saccharibacteria bacterium | reverse complement strand
CATTCTGAGGGCACCAGCCCGAAGAATCTGACGGAGATAGCCGTCATCTCTTCGAGCCTGAGGCCTCAGAGCCGAAGGCCTGAGGGTAATCCCGAAGGATCTCAATGGTTGAGACCCTTCGGCTATCGCCTCAGGGCGACACTGCGTGTCGGATTCTTCGCCTGCTGGCTCAGAATGACGGCAAACCCGTAAGTCCTAAATAGAACACAAATTACAAAACACAAATTACAAACAAAACACAATTTTCAAAACACAAACTAATTAAATCCGTTTGTGCTTTGTGTTTTGGAGATTGTGTTTTGTTTGTGCTCTGTGCTTTGTGCTTTGTGTTTTTTATAACCCATGCTTTATGCTTATTATAATCAGTACTTTGCATTTATTCGAGTTTGATACTCTCAAGGTTAAACTATGGCCCGCTAGTGGTCGCTGAGGTTGGAGTGGTCGTTGGCTCTACAATAACAGTGCTGGTTGAAAAACCACTACTTGAAGTGGTCGCGCTGCTAGTGGAATAAATTTCTTCTACTAATGGATAGGGCTCAAACGGATTGCTGCGACCAACTTTAGTCGGAAAACTTGTCAACTCAAATGGTCTTAAATTTTCCACTTTTAAATTACTCAGATTTTCAGGATTTAAAGCCACTGCTGGCACCTTAGGCAGGGCCCGGAGCAACTCCTCAACAATGCTTTTTTGCGAATCAGGCAAGGGTTGGGCCTTTTTTGTCAATAAAAAGCTCTGCGCCAACATGCCGATAATCGCCAAAGACAAAAACAAAGTTAGATATTTTACTATTTTATCTTGAAAAATGTTAGTCATAGAAAACTAATAAGAATGGATTTTAATTGAAATATTAAACTCTATCATATCATCGTTTGCCTGATCATTCTCTATCTGACTATTGTCTATCTTATCTATATTTGTCTTTGTCTTATCTATTTGAAAGTCAATTGAACTAACTTCCAATAATCGCGAAGAGACCTCTAAACTTTTTATAAAACTCAAAAACGAGGCCAAACTGCCTTTCATTGTCAGGTTAAAAACCGCGGGCTTGACTTTAGAACTTAAGATTATTTTTTGACCGTCGTTGCCTTCCTGATTGCCTGCCTGATTACTAACGGCTTCTTCATAGTCAAAGTCACGCAGCAACAGCCCGCTTTCAGCGGCTGTTGTCTGAAAAAAACCTAATAACGAAGGTGCGGAAAATTCACCGGGCAGGGCCTTTTCAATGTTGGCAAAAATTTCTTGATTTTGGTTAATCTGAAACGTTATGTTCTGCAAGCTGGCAAAATAATCTTTTATTTGCTGCAGATTGGCGGTTTGTTCTTTTAGATCATTGCTTAGCGCTAATGTTTTTGAAAGAAACGGAATCAAACCGTACAAAATCGCGGCAAAAATCAAAAAAACCAAAATTGGCAAAAAAATTATTTTCCTCATATACCCTCAAAAAATGAAATAATTTTAGGGTCGTAATCAAAGTCCAACACGCAAACTATCTTGCCGTCTTTATCAATAGCCAATTGAGAAAATTTTGGATTGCTTATCTGCGGATTGGATTTCAAAATCATAAATTGCTCGTCTAATGTTTTAAAATTTTCCGTTTTTAAACCCAATGTAAGATGATTGGCTTGCTCAGAAAAAAGCAAACTGGTAAACTGCGCCCGCGGATGGCAAATAATTCCCAATAAAACAAAAAAATTAGAAGTTAAACGATGCGCCTTAATCAATTGAGAAAAATCATTCAAACGTTGAAAGACCAAAGCCATATCTTGGCTAATCGCTTTATTGCTGATAATCAATTGCTCGCTTTCCTGCTGCAAGCCGGCATTCTTTTTAACCAAAGCATTCGCCTGACTCCAAAAAAATAAAACTAAAATCATCAATATCGCCAAGACGCCCAACAAATACCAAAAAATAGCAGTTGCCCAGAGAGGTTCCTTTTCTTTAAGTTTGGGAATAATGCTAAAAGTAGAAATTTTTGCCATAATTTATTAGTCAATTATACTTCCAAGGCCATCATGGCCAGCCCCGAAGCAACGGCAAACGAAGAACCAATTTCCTCTAAACGTTCTTGTAAAATCGGCGGATAAAGAAAAGTGGAAAATGGCTTGGTAATTTGAACGTTTTTCTTCAAGCGACTGGCAAAATATTCCTTTAAACCAAATAAGGTGGCGCCTCCGCCCGCCAAAATAATATCATTTAAGGTCTTATCTTCGGCTTGTCCGGTGGCTGATGATGTTTCTGAGGCGGCTTGCGAAAAATTAGCGCATATTTTTTCCACTTCCAAGGTTAAAATATCAATTTCTTTCAATAAAATGTTAGCCACTTGCTCATTTTTAAGGTCCAGGCCCCCGCGAATTTTTAAATCCTCGGCCTGTTCTTCATTCAAGCCCATGGCCTGACTTAAGACCCGAGTTAAACTGCTGCTGGAAAAATCAAAACTATGGCTCACCCGCAAAATCATTTTATCAACAATGCTTACCGTGGTTGACTGCCAGCCAATATCCACTAAACAGACCGGCCCCCAATATTTGCCCGCTTTAACTGAAGAACGAATTAATCCAAAAACCTCGGCCTCCAAGCCCTTAACTTCTAAATTGCATAAAGCCGCCAAACGTTGATAACTATCCAGAACCTTATTGGGCACAGCCACCAATAAAACCTTGAGTTTAACGCCCGGCGAGGCCGGCTCTTTTTCAATAATTTGCCAATCAAAAATCATTTCTGATAAGGGTAGGGGAATATGATGGCGCGCCTCAAAGGTAATGGCTTGAGGAATTTCCGCCTCGGTCATCGGAGGCAAATCAAAGGTGGTAAAAAAAGTAGAAAAGTCCGGAATGGAAAAAGCGGCTTTTCTCACTTCTATTTTAGCTTTTTTAAACAACGACTGCAAAATATCCGAGACCTCGTTATTCAAAAGCAACATTGAATTGCCATAAAAAGTTTTCAGGGGGGAAGCGGCTCTGGGTAATTTGAACTCCAAATAATTTTCCAAGATTTTTTTATCGCCAACAGCCGACAATTCCACCACCTTAATGCTGGCCGCTCCTATGTCAATACCCAATGCCCTTTTGGAAAAAAATTGCATAAAAAGTTTGAAAAGTTATAATGAGATGACAAGGCGATTAGAAAACTATCTTAATCCAAGCAATGTTTGAAGTTCTAAAAAAAATATCTTTAGAGGTCTTGTTTCCTCAATTCTGTTTAAACTGCGACAAAGAAGGAAAAATAGTTTGCTCTGATTGCCTTTCTTTAATTGAAATTTGCGACTTTGTTTTCTGCCCTTTCTGCGCCAAGCCCAATCGTTTGTTTGGAAAGGGTGTTTGCTCTAAACACCGCTCGCATAAACTTGACGGCCTCTACTTCGCTGTTTCTTACCAAAACAATTTAGTAAAAAAGATGCTTGCTCAATTTAAATACGAGCCCTATCTAAAAATTTTGGCTCCTTTTTTAGCTTCTCTCATCATAACACACTTTATTAAAACCCAAAATACAAATATCTTTACTGCTGGGGAAAACTTAGTTTTTATCCCCGTGCCCTTAACCATTCGCAAAAAAAGAAAACGGGGCTACAACCAAGCCGAGCTCGTAGCGCAAATCTTAGCGGGCTATTTCCAAAGGCCGTTGCTGGCTGAAGTGCTTATTAAAATTAAAAAAACGCCATCGCAAGTCGGCCTATCCTTTCAAAAAAGAAGCGAAAATATACGGGACGGTTTTGTAATCAAAAAACCCGCGGCTATAGCGGGCAAAAAAATATTCTTGGTTGATGATGTTTTCACCACCGGCTCAACAATGGAGGAATGCGCCAAAACCCTGAAGGTAGCCGGAGCAAAAACTGTTTGGGGCATTACCGTGGCAAGAGAACCCCTGCTCTAAAATATAACAGTTTTCAAAATTTTTCATAAAATATGCCTAAAAACAACGGATTTTACCAAACAAAAAGGAACAAAACAGGCAAGCTTGCTAATTTTGTTCCTTTTTATTTTATCCGCTTCAATTATCTATAAATGTTGTGAGTACCAATATCTAAAAACAAAACTTCCTTAGTATTAAAAAATATAAATTTAATTCTAAAACGATAGTCAATCCAAAACGCCCAATGTATAATGCAACCCAATTTTGGACTTTTGGGCATTACATCCCCCGTTTCTTTTTGCGCCATTTTTCAACCGCGAAGTTGAGCCAATAACGCCAAGATAGCGGCAAGTCCTGGCTGTGAACATAATGCTCGCCAAAGCCGCCAAAGCCCTTTTTAAAAAATGAAAGTCCGAACCAGGGGTGCTCGGGCTGGTCATCGGGCGAAATGCCCCAAAAATTAAAAAATCCGCAGCCGCGCTTTTTGGCCTCGCCAATCGCTGACCATAAAACCAAATGCGCCGCCGGAAGCCTGGCAAACTCGGGTAAAGACGCTCCATGATGATAAAAGCCAATGCCGTTATAAAAAATCACCAAAGCACCTGAGATAATCTCACCCTTATAACGGCCAAAGAACAAAAGACATTGGTTGTCTTTCTGAAAAACCGCAAATTCTTTGTTTAAATATTCTTTAGAGAATGGGGTAAAGCCCTGCCTTTGAGAGGTGGATTCGTAAATGCGCCAAAACTTTTCCAAATCAGTAATGTCAGCGCTTTTTTCAATCTCAACGCCCATTGTCGGGGCTTTTTTAATGGAATAACGGGTGCTTTTGCGCATACCTGCCAATAGTTCTTCAGGCAAAGCCGTTATGTTTAAAACCCAAGCCAGTTCTGAATAGGTGTGGATAGGCGCATCGCGAAATTTCAGGTCTGAAAAAACCTTTTTATTCTCAGTTGAAAACGGCAACAAGGAACAAATTCTGATAAAATCAGCTCTTTCATTTTTCATCACCTCTTTTTTTAAAAAATCAACCAATAAAAACAACATCGCCTCGGCCTGGCTGTTATCGCTAAAAACCGGGCCATGCGGACATATCCAGAACACGCCTCTTTTAGCAACTGTTTTGAAAAACAAAGCCGCGGCCGCTATTTTTTGTCCATCAAAAATAGCTAATCGGCATATTTGGTTGCCCATGACCGTCTGAAACTCGCCCCACTCCCAAGAATGCAAAAAAGTGTTGGGCCTGACTTGACTCATAAATTGCTCCCACTGAGCTTTGTCTGAGATTGTTTTAACGATTAAAGACATTTTTTTGTTTACAACCCGAGTTCAAACAGTCCTAAGATGTTTGAACTCGGGTTGTAAACATTTCTTGATAAATTGCGTTATTTTTAAGGCATCGTCTGGACTTGTTTGAATGTTAGTGGGCAAATTCAATGATTCTTCAGCCAACCTCTCAGCTACCGGGCAACTGCCTGTTTTATAAAAAACTTTTTTCTGATTAACATCGTGGGGCGCAACCGGCCTATCGTACCAACAACCCAACTCAATGCCATATTTTTGGGATTTTTTCATCAAAGCCCGCGGCCGGGTCAGCCGTACAGTATAGCGCAGGTAAATGCGACCCGGCATGGTTTTGGGTAAAATGATATGCGGCAATTCAGTTAATTCTTTATCATAAATCTCGGCTATTTTTTGCCGGTGCTGATTAAAACGTTTTAATTTGTCAAACTGTTGTTTGGCCAAAATGGCTAAAGCATTAGGCATTTTTTTACCAATAAAATACGGCTTTTTGGCTTGTTTCTCAGCCGGAGAAACAGCCAAAGGAGTAAATTCAATTTTTTTAAGCAAAGCCAAAATAACTTTACCTATGTTAAAAAAATTATAACTTTTTTTGCCCAAAGAAAAAACCAAAGGATGCAAAAGATTTCTGGCAACCCAATTACGGGACGGATAAGACACGGCCTGCTGTATTTTTTTTAATTCAGCGGCCATGGCCTGATTATTGGTAGCGACCATTCCGCCAAAAACCGAGGAGATAACCTTATCTCTGCCAAAACTAAAAAAACTGACATCCCCGAAAGTGCCAAGAAGCTTGTTGTTATATTTGGCGCCTAAACAATGCGCACAATCTTCGATAACCAATAGTTTATGATGTTGAGCAACAGCCAATAGTTCTTTTATTTGACAAGGGCAACCAAAGGTGTGCTGAACAATCAAGACCTTGCTACGCGGCGAAATTTTTTTCTTCAAATCAATAAGAGACATATTAAAATCGCTTTCTGAGCAGTCAACATAAACTGGTTTGGCTCCAGCCCAAATTATCGGGTCAGCCACCGCCACGCAAGTATATGCCTGTAAAAGAACTTCATCTGTTTTTTGTAAATTTAACGTTTTTAAAATCGCATACAAACAAGTACGGCCGCTATTGAAAGCCAAAGCATAACGAGCCGGCAGCCATTCCTGAAAACAAGATTCCAAATCACGAACAGCGCCGCCCTCTTGCCAAAGACGCGGCTTAAAAAGCAATCGGCGAGCCAAGGTAATGTCATCTTTCTCTGTGTTGGGTGATAAACTAATAAAAATCATAATGTTTTAAATTCAACCTTGGCAGAACAAGACCCCGAACCATTTTTAGGAAACACCAGCGGATTTTGTAAAATATCCGCTTGCTTCTCTTGTCCGCCAATTTCTAAGGGAATATCGCAACCATAAGAAAAAATGATTCGGTCGTTAGCCACAAAGCCCAGCCGTCCCCTTTTTTTTGTTCGGCCTTGCTGTTTTAATTTTTCCACGGCCGGGTCGGCCGGCAGCCATTGGCCATTGGGCAGCATAATCTCTACCCAAGCATGCATTTCATTCTTATTGTATCCGGCCCAAAAACCAACCACTAACCGAGCAGGTATGCCCACGGCCAAACATAAAGCAATTAGAAGCGAGCTAAAACCGCCACAATCAGTGGTTTTATTCTTCCATGCTTCTTGAGCCGAGTAAAGCCCCGCAATAGGTTGGCCATAATTTAACTGCGAGATTACAAAATTATTGAGGCGATTCAATATATTTTTTAAATTTTTCTCTTGTCCTATCACTTGCCTCGCCAATGTCCTAATCTTTTCATTCTCATATTGAATGAAACGATTGGGGGTAAATAATGTCCTATCTGTTTTTACCTGCTGTCCGTAATCGCTCAACTGAAAACTTTTCAACAAAACTGTTTTTATCGGCGCAACCTCAGCCATAAACAAAAAACGGCATAATGTCGTTTCGCCTGCATGCAAATTAAACGGCCAAACAACATATTGATTGCCAAAAACTCTGTCGGTTTTTATTTGGCAATTATTCGGCTCAAAAATAATCTCGGATTTCAGCCCTTGCTGTTTAGTTTGCGCCGGCAATGGAGCAACCAAAAAAACCTGGCTCTCTTTTTCCAAATTATTTTTCACTTCTATCTCGTAGCCTGCCTCGTAGCTTCGTTTTTTACGAAAAAAAATAACAAAAAACACAAAATTTTAAACTAGTAGGACTTACGGGTTTGCCGTCATTCTGAGCCAGCAGGCGAAGAATCCGACACGCAGTGTCGCCCTGAGGCGATAGCCGAAGGGTCTCAACCATTGAGATCCTTCGGGATTACCCTCAGGCCTTCGGCTCTGAGGCCTCAGGCTCGAAGAGATGACGGCTATCGCCGTCAGATTCTTCGGGCTGGTGCCCTCAGAATG
>CAYVXQ010000042.1:0-7733 GCA_964454625.1 uncultured Candidatus Saccharibacteria bacterium | reverse complement strand
TTGACTATGAAATGGGGTTGGATTTTGAGGAAACAAAAAAACAAGGGCTTGATATCCAGTTTAAGAAAATACCGCGCGAGGTCTTTGATAAAAAAGCGGTAGAAAAAGGCCAGGTAAGATTTTACGATGTGGCGTATTTGGAAGCCAAGCCGATTGTAAAAGGCAGGGGTAGCAAAAAAACAATTTCAGTTCAGCTTTTAGATTTTAGTGTTTTTTATAATCAAGACGACATCGGCGAAACCGAAGAAAAACTCCGCTCGGGAGCGAGCAAAGTGGTGATTGAAAACGGGCAGGTTATCAAAATATCAAAAGACAAGCAAGCAGAGCTTATCACCCGCGAGGTTTTAACAAAACAATGGACTGACTGGGTGGATTATTGGGCCGTTGATTTTGATTTTGAAAATAGAAAGGAAATAATAAAAGTTATTGACCAAAAAACAGGCAAAGAAAGAGAGGAGTGGACAGGCAGTTATATTTTTGAAAACGAATGGCAGTCATTTAGAACAAAAAAAGACAAAAAATTGGAGTTTATAACTTCTGAAAAAGAAGTTGCCCCGGGCAAATATAAAATCGCTGTAAAAGTCGTTGACATCTTCGGCAACGACACCACAAAGGTCTTTGAAGTTAAGTTATAAAATATGGAGCAAAAAGATTTTGAAAAACTTATTAAAGATTTATGCGCTCTTCCTTCCGAAACAGAAGTGGTAGAGTTTAAGGAAAGTTGTTTTGAAACAAATGAAATTGGTAAGAGAATTTCAGCTCTTTCTAATTCCGCTAATTTGCACGATCAAAAACATGGTTATTTAGTTTTTGGCATAAAAGATATAACCCACGATGTTGTGGGAACTGCATTTTCTCCAAGCAAGGAAAAAGTCGGGAATGAAGAGATAGAATTTTGGTTATCTAAAAAGTTAAATCCCAAAATAGATTTTAGAATTTGTGAAATGTTTTTCAATGAGAAAAAAGTTGTCCTCTTTATTATTCCCCCTGCGGTTGATCAACCCGTAAAGTTTGAAAATATTGCATATATTCGAGTTGCTTCAACCACTCCAAAACTTGCTGATTATCCCGACAAAGAAAGAAAAATTTGGAATAATATCAACAGAAAAAGTTTTGAGAAAGGAGTGGCAAAAGAAAATCTTTCTGTTTCAGAAATTTTGGAATTGCTGGATTATGCAAAGTATTTTTCGCTCACGAGGCAAGAACTTCCAACTGAAACATTTCAGTTTGTTGAGAAAATGGCGCAACATGGATTAGTAAAAAAGGTATTCAGTAATAATTATGATATTACAAACCTTGGTGCAATTTTGTTTGCAAAAGATTTGAAAGAATTTCCAACAATTCGTAGAAAATCGGTAAGAGTTGTACTTTATAAGGATAACACGAGGGTAAGTAGAATTAGGGAGCAAGAAGGTTCATTGGGATATGCTATATCATTTGAAAGTTTGCTTGACTATATTAATGATAAATTGCCTCATAATGAAGAAATTTCTAAATCTTTAAGAAAGGAGGTAAAGATGTATCCAGAGGTTGCCATTCGTGAGTTTGTAGCAAATGCTCTTATCCATCAAGATTTATCAGTCTCTGGCGCTGGACCAATGATAGAAATATTTAAAGATCGTATTGAGATAACAAACACAGGGGAACCACTAATTGATACAGAAAGGTTTATCGATCACCCGCCTCGTTCCCGTAATGAAGATATGGCATCGTTCATGCGACAAATCGGTGTATGTGAGGAGGGCGGGACAGGCATTGATAGGGCATTGGCAAGTATTGCATTGTATCAGTTACCAGCGCCAAATTTTGAGAAATTTGATAATTTTACGAAAGTGACTCTCTACGCTTATAAGGAGTTGAAAGCTATGACAACTAACGATAAGGTGAGGGCCTGTTTTCAACATTGCGTTCTGAAATATGTAGAAAATTCTAGAATGACAAATGCAACGTTAAGAGAAAGATTAGGCATTGGGGAGAGAAATTATCCTACTGCGTCGGCTATCATAAAGGCAACCATACAGAAGGGGCTCATTAAAGAATCAGAGAAACCGAAAGAATATGTTCCTATATGGGCATAACTAGATGTAGTGATTTTGTTGCAAATTATACAAAAAAGGAGCGCAAGCCCTATTTAAAGGCAAAAATAGATGTAGCGGGCATGTAGTAAATTGTTAGGGGGAATACTTGTGTATAAAAGCACAAAAGACCCCGTTGCCGAGGCCCTTTAGCACTAAAGTTAGTGATTTTTCAATCATTTATACTATATGCCAACCTGTCGGCATAGTCAATAGATTGGTTATCCACAGTAAAATTATGGCGTTACACAAAGATTTTCCAAAAAATCCATATGAGATATTAGACCCGAGTATTCGGTGGTTCCCTGCTGACGAGGATTTAAGAGAAAAGGGGTATGAAAAATTGCTACCTCCTTTTGTGCCAGCCCTGAGAGAAGAAGTAAAAAAGTGGAGGGAAAATAACTATGAGGGTTCAAGCGCCACAAGCAAGGCGCTTCTTAATTGGTGGTTTAAAACAGAGCACACGATTTTTAATTACAAGGGCGTTGTTGAGCCGTTCCAATATTATTTTGCCCAAAGAGAGGCGGTGGAGACAATTATTTGGCTTTATGATGTTGCCGGGGTTGAAAGTAAATATGATTTGATTAAATATGACAAGCTTGGCCGAGTGAGCCCAAATATGTTTAATGAGGATTGGTTGAGGTTTGTTATTAAAATGGCAACTGGCAGCGGAAAAACAAAAGTGATGAGCTTGCTTTTGGCTTGGGCGTATTTTCATAAAATGTATGAAAAAGATTCAGGCCTTGCCCGAAACTTTCTTTTAATAACCCCGAACATTATTGTTTTGGAAAGAATTAAAATTGACTTTGTGGGACTTAAAATTTTTTACGAAGACCCTGTTTTGCCAGACAACGGCTACGAAGGGCAAAATTGGCAAGACGATTTTCAAATTACGCTCCACTTGCAAGACGAAGTGCGGACGATTTCCAATACGGGAAATATTTTTTTGACAAACATACACCGAGTTTTTGAGGGAGATGTAAAAGAAGCGAGTTTGAACGATGAAAACACGCTGGATTATTTTCTTGGCGATAAGCCCGTTGCCAAAACAAATGACTCTCGCGTGGACCTTGGCGAGATTATTCGCGATGTTGACGAGTTAATGATAATAAATGACGAGGCCCACCATATTCACGACGACAAGTTAGCGTGGTTTCGGTCTATACAGGACATTCACAATAAACTTTTACAAAAAGACAAGAAATTGTCCTTGCAGATTGACTTAACCGCCACCCCAAAACATAATAATGGAGCGATGTTTGTGCAAACAGTTTCCGATTATCCCTTGGTTGAGGCAATTCATCAGAGAATAGTTAAAAATCCAGTGCTTCCCGACCAAGCAAGCCGGGCAAAACTAATAGAAAAACAAAGCTCTTTATTTACGGAAAAATACGAGGATTTTATTCGGCTGGGCGTTGAGGAATGGAGAAAGACATACAAAGAGCTTGAACCAACCGGCAAAAAATCAATTTTGTTTGTAATGACCGATGATACTGTAAATTGCGATGATGTTACTGGCTATCTTGAGAAAACATATATGGATTTGAAAGGAGCGGTGCTTACCATACATACCAACAAAAGCGGAGACATTTCAGAAACCGTAAAGGGCAAAGACGAAGCGGAATTGCGGAAACTGCGGGAACAGGCAAATGCTATTGACAGCAACGAGAGCCCGTTTAAGGCGATTGTTTCTGTTTTGATGCTAAAAGAGGGGTGGGATGTGAAAAATGTAACCACAATTGTCGGGCTTAGGGCGTTTTCCGCGAAGTCAAACATTTTGCCAGAACAGACACTGGGTCGCGGGCTTCGGAGAATGTTTTTTGGCCAAGATGTTGAAGAATACGTCAGCGTTATTGGAACGCCTGCCTTTATGGAGTTCGTGGAGTCAATCAAGGCGGAGGGCGTTGAGCTTGAAAAACGAAAGATGGGAGGCGGAGCTGGACCAATAACCCCTATTGTTATTGAGATTGACCATCAGAATGTAAAAAAAGACATTCCACTGCTTGATATTGAATTGCCTATTTTGACCCCCAGAATTCAGAGAGAGTATAAAAATCTTGGTGATTTGAAGGTATCGAAGTTTGAACATAAAAAAATCAAGCTAAAAGAGTTTAGCGAAGAAGAAAAGAGGGAGATTATATTTAAAACAGTGATTGAGGATAAAGAACACCACCGAACGGTCTTGGAAACCACCATAGAGCCAAATTATCAAAGTGCTATTGGCTGGTTTACTCAAAGGATTATGAAGGAGCTTCGGCTTTTTGGTTGCTATGATATTTTGTTTGGCAAGGTGAAAGAATTTGTAAAGAGTTATTTATTTGAGAGCCTGGTTGATTGGGAAGATTTGAATGTCTTGAGGAACCTTTCGGAGTTGGAAGCCACAAAAACCATTGTTGAGACATTCAAAAAAGAAATAAATAATTTAACGGTTAAAGATGTGGGGGACACGGAAGTTAAAAATTTTATCAAGGTAAGCGACAGCCGGCCGTTTGTGGTGAACGACAGAAAATATTTTTTGCCCAAAAAAAGCGTGTTTAACAAGATAGTTGGCGATAGCGATTTTGAGCTGGAGTTTGGGAATTTTTTGGAAGGGTGCGACGATATTATTTCATTCGCAAAAAATTATTACGAGGTGCACTTTAAGATTGATTATAAAAATGCTGATGGCTCAATCTCTTATTATTACCCGGATTTTTTTGTGAAGGTAGATAATAAAACAATTTATATCGTGGAAACAAAAGGCAGAGAGGATTTAGACGACCCACTTAAGATAGAACGGCTAAGGCAATGGCACAACGACGCAAACGAGAGGCAGAAAAAAATTACTTACAGAATGCTTTATGTAAAGCAAGAAGAGTGGGATAAATATAAGCCAACGAGTTTTAAGCAATCAATTGAATTATTTAGAGATTAAAACAAGACAAATTACCTATTGTTGTTTACATTTTATCCTAAAAAGGTTAAAAAATAAACAATACTGGGGATTCTTTACATTCACAAATAATACAAAAATTATGATTTTAATTGTTGGTTTAGGCAACCCCGGATTCAAATACCGCAAAACCCGGCACAATATCGGCTTTATGGCCCTGGATAACTTTCAAAAGGAAAACAATTTTCCTAAATTTAAGCTCAATAAAAAAGCCAAAGCGGAAATCTCTAAGGCGTTTTTAGATGGTCAAGAGGTTTTTTTGGCCAAGCCACAGACATATATGAATAATTCGGGCTCGGCTGTGAAATTTTTAACAAAAGAAAACGGCTTTAATGAAAAATCGCTGATTATTGTTCACGATGATTTTGATTTACCGTTTGGCGAAATAAAAATCAGCCAAAACAGCGGCTCGGGCGGCCATCACGGTATTCAATCAATCATTGACCATCTTAAAACCCAAAACTTTACCCGAGTGCGATTAGGCATCAAGCCAATTATAGAAGGACTCTCAAGCCAAGCGGATTCGGGGAAGCTAAAAGCAGAAAACATTGTGCTGAAAAAATTCAGCAAAGAAGAGAAACAACTAACGCAAATTATAAAAAATGCCGGTCTTGCTATAAATAAGTTAATTTTTAAATCCCAAGAGGAGTTCTCTTTGTAATTTTCTTATAGGATAAGGTTGAAATGGAAAAGCAAGGGAAAACATTGTTAAACAATATACTTGTTGTGGCTATTACCCCTTATTTTTTGGAAAAGGGGCTTGTTTGGTTTGACGAAAATTTGCCGCAAATTTTACGCGCCGCAAAAACCCAGCCCTTTTGGCAGGACAATGTTTTATTTTTAGAACAAGGCCAAAAAATTTCGCTGTCGGAAATTTTAAAAAAAATTGACGAAATGGGTTATGAAAAGGTTTTTAAGGTTTCAGAACCGGGCGAGTTTTCGCATTTAGGCGGGCTTTTGGAAATTTTTCCGATAAACTCGGCCTTTGCTCTGCGGCTTGATTTTTTGGGCAACACATTAGAAACCATTGAAAAGCTGCCTATTGAAATAAGTGATGAAAAAACATCTAAAAAAATACTAAACAAAAAATTAAAAACGCAGAAAACGTTCAGCAACCTCAAGGGCTTAAAGCCCGGCGACTATTTAGTGCACTTGGACCATGGAATTGGCCGATTTTTGCAGATTGCAAAAATCGCTAAATCCGAAATCCTAAATCCTAAATCCGAAACAAATCCTAATGACCAAAATCCAAAACTCAAAACAACAGAATACTATATCCTTGAATACGCTGCGGGAGATAAACTTTATGTGCCGGTGGGCTTGGAACGAAAACTATCGCGCTACATTGGTTTTAGCGAGCCGAAATTATCGCGATTAGGCGGTGTCTTGTGGCAAAAAACCAAGCACAAAATTAAAGAAGACATTGAAAAAACCGCCAAAGAACTTTTAACAATGTTCGCGCAAAAAGAAATAAGCCAAAGACCGGCTTATAAACAAAATGAATTGGCTGAGACCATCAATGAAACCTTTGCTTTTGAGCTAACCCCGGACCAAAAGCAGGTTTTGGCTGAAATTGAGGCGGATATGGCAAAACAAAAACCAATGGACCGCGTTGTTTGCGGCGATGTCGGCTTTGGTAAAACCGAAATTGCCTTACGAGTCGCTGTTAAGGCAGCAGAAAACAACCGCCAAGCGGCCTTAATCTGCCCTACCACCATCTTGGCCTCTCAACACTTTGCCACCTTTCAGAATCGCATTAAAAACCTACCGCTGAACATTGCTCTGCTTTGCCGCCTGCAATCTTCTGGACAGCGGAAAAAAATCATCGCTAACTTAAAAAACGGCGAAATAGACATTGTAATTGGCACGCACAACGTTTTGGCTAAAAATGTGGAATTTAAAAATTTAGGACTTTTGATTGTTGACGATGAACAAAAATTCGGCGTCAAACAAAAAGAAAAATTAAGAGCCCAAAACCCGGCTCTTGATGTTTTGTACCTTTCAGCCACGCCTATTCCCCGCACCTTGTATATGGCTTTATCTTCGCTCAAAAAAATCAGTTTTATTCAAACCCCGCCCGAAGGCCGAAAAGCCATTCAAACATTTATTCTGCCGTTCAAAAAAGAAACCATAAAAACCGCCATTGAAAAAGAACTGGCCAGGAACGGCCAAATTTATTTTTTACACAACCGTATTGAAAGCATTGAAAATATTAAAATGTTTTTGAAAGATTTGTTAAAAGATGTGACAAGTAAGAACGATCGTTCTTACTTGTCACAAATCGGAGTTTTACATGCCAAATTACCAAAAAAAGAAATTGTAAAAACATTAAACGATTTTCAAACAGGCAAGATTAACCTGCTTATTTCAACAACAATTATTGAAAATGGCTTAGATATTGCCCAAGCTAATACCTTAATCGTTGATAATGCCACGCGGCTGGGCTTGTCCCAGGCCTATCAGTTGCGCGGCCGCATCGGCCGCTCTCGCGAACAAGCCGCGGCTTATTTTTTCTATCCCAAAGGTAAATTAAAAGGCCTGGCTAAAAAACGACTCGCCGCGCTCAAACAAGCTGAAGAGCTCGGTAGTGGCTACCGCATTGCTACTGCTGACTTAGAAATAAGAGGCGCAGGCAATATCTTGGGCAAGGAACAAGCCGGCAGTGTCAACCGCATTGGTCTTAACCTTTACTGCCAGATGCTCTCTGAAGCAGTGGAACGACTGAA
>CAYVXQ010000041.1:0-7801 GCA_964454625.1 uncultured Candidatus Saccharibacteria bacterium | reverse complement strand
TATGTCTTGAATAAAAGCAAAAAAAACAATAAGATAAGGGAATAAAATAATTTTATAATCATCTCAATGTATGGAATCAAAAAATCAAGGCATGGATAAGGTCTACAATCCAAAAGACAGCGAACAAAAAATATACGCTTTATGGGAAAGAAGCGGTTATTTTACGCCAAAAATTGACCGCGAAAAAAAACCATTTACCATTATAATGCCTCCGCCCAATGCCAATGGCGCTTTGCATATCGGGCATGCGCTTTTCGTTACTTTGCAGGATATTATGATTAGGTACCATCGGATGAAAGGCGAAAGCGCTTTGTGGCTGCCAGGCGCTGACCACGCTGGTTTTGAAACCCAAGTTGTTTTTGACAAAAAGTTAGAAAGGGAAGGCAGGCGAAGAAACGAAATTCCCAACGAACAGTTAATAAAAGAGATGATGAATTTCACTTTGGAAAATAAAAATATAATGGAAAACCAGTTAAGAAAGTTGGGGGCATCGTGCGATTGGACGCGTAATAAATTTACCTTAGATAAAGACATTGTAGATATTGTTTATAAAACATTTGAAAAACTAAAAGAAGACGGCTTAATTTACAAAGGTAGCCGTTTAGTAAACTGGTGTTGCAAGCATCAGACATCGCTGTCGGACTTGGAGATAAAATATGAAGAAAAGGTTGATAAGCTCTATTATTTGAAATACCCGATTATTAAAAATTCTAAATCCGAAATCCTAAATCCTAAACAAGCTCAAAATTCAAATAAGCAAAATTCAAAACAAGAATTTATTAAAGTGGCGACGGTGCGACCAGAGACAATGTTAGGGGACGCGGCAGTGGCGGTAAATCCAAAGGATAAAAGATATAAAGACATAATCGGCAAAACAGTTTTATTGCCAATTACTCAAAGGGAAATTCCAATTATTGCCGATGAAACAGTAGATATGGAATTTGGCACTGGCGCAGTAAAGGTGACCCCAGCCCATGATTTCGCTGATTATGAAATTTGGCTGCGCCATAAAAATGAAATTCCCGAACCAAAGGTTGTAATTGACAAATACGGTAAAATGAATGATTCAGCAGGCCCGTACAAAGGAATGAAGGTGGCAGGGGCAAGAGAAAAAGTAGTTACTGCTATGACTGTTCAGGGCCTTTTAGACGAAAAAGACACAGACCTCAATTACAAACACAATGTGGCGGTTTGCTACAAATGCGGCACAGTGATTGAGCCAACTCTAATGGAAAACCAGTGGTTTGTGAAAATGACAGACAAACCTAAGTCAGGCGGGTTTTCGTTGCGCGATTTGGCGGTTGAGACGGTCAAAAAAGGAAAAATTAAGTTTATTCCATCTCGCTTTGAAAAAATATTTCTGCAATGGATGGAAAACCTGCGCGACTGGAATATTTCTCGGCAAATCCCTTGGGGCATCCCCATACCAGTTGAAAGTGAAAAGTTAAAAGTTAAAAATTGTAAGGACAAATTAGAAAATAATGAAAGCGAGGGCGAAACAGGGCAGGTTTTTGACACTTGGTTTTCCTCCGGGCAGTGGCCGTTTGCAACTTTGCTTTCGCAAAGTTGCAAAAGTGAAAAGTTAAAAGTTAAAAGTTTAAAGTTAAAGGAAGTATTGAGCGACTTTGAGTATTTTTATCCGACAACTGTGATGGAAACAGCCGCGGATATACTTTTCTTCTGGGTGGCAAGAATGGTAATGTTAGGTATTTATACCACTGGAAAAATCCCTTTTAAATATGTTTATTTGCACGGCTTGGTTAGGGATAAAGACAAGCAAAAGATGTCTAAGTCCAAAGGTAATGTTATCAACCCCCTGGGAGTCGTGGACTTGTATGGTGCGGACGCTTTGCGAATGGCTTTGGTTTTTGCCAATTCGCCCGGCGCTGATATTGCTTTTTCTGAGGATAAGATAGTGGCGCAGAGAAGGTTTTGCAATAAGATATGGAACGCGGCCCGATTTGTGTTTACACAAATCGGGAAATCTGAAATCCAAAATCCGAAATCCGAAACAAATTCCAAATTCCAAATTCCAAAATCTAAAACAGAAGAGGATAAAAAAATCTTGAAATCCCTGCAAGAGGTTGCTTCATCTATAACCAAGGACATTGACAATTTTCAGTTTCACGAGGCGGCTCAAAAAATTTATCAATTTTTCTGGCACACTTTCTGCGATGTTTATATTGAAGCCAGCAAAAAACAAATAGAACAGGGGACTGACGAAGAGAAATCCAACACCCAAAATATCTTACTTTATGTTCTGCGTGAATCCTTGAAACTTTTACATCCTTTTATGCCATTTATCACCGAGCAGATTTACCAGATGCTGCCGAATAAAGAAAAAGATGCCTTAGTTATGGAGAGTTGGCCAAATTTGTAATTTGAATATGCAAAACAATAAAAACAATTGTCTGGATTATCAAAAATTGATAAAAGACCAGCCATGGATAGTCCAAAGAAATCAAAATTGTGTTGTCGGTCCGGATAGCGACGGACTATTGTGTGGTTTGTTTATGTCCAATTACTTGGACTGGAAAGTTGTTGGCTTTTACGATGGCAAGGTTTTGGTCGTTAAGAAAAACATAAAGCCAAAAAATTGTATTTTTTTAGATATGGAAATTTTCAGAAAAGAAGCGAGAAGCGTGGGGCACCATATGATTTTGTATAACAAAAAACACTTACCTAAAAATTGGATTGAACTGAAAAACTGCATTTCAGCGAACAACTTGAGAAATTTTGATATGAAACAGAATTTCCCCGCAAAATATCCATTGGGAACAATTCATTTATTGCTGGGAATTGTGGGCCAAACAAAAAAAATTAGTTTGCCCATTGATTCGCTATGCCCTTTGTTATACACAGATGGAACTTTTAAGAATTTGTTTAACTATCCTGATAATTGTTTGGACTGGCTCAATTTCCTCGGGGCTAACATAGAAAAGACATCTTTGAACGATTTATTTTATAATGAGCACTACACAATCTCGCGGTTAATGCTCGCTTTAAACAATTTGTTTTCTGAATTAAAAAAAATTAACAACGGAAAAAGAGGCGGGGATAAAATAAAAATTTCCGATAAGAGCGGAGATTTAATCAATTTTAATAGAAACCAATTTAATCAAAACACAAAAGAGAGGACCCTATCATTTCTTGCCATATTAGAGCAGAAGACAAGTTGGAAGTACCTTGACGCAAATTGGCACTGGGGGCAGTATGATGTTTTCCATTTTCGCAAAGGCATTATAAAACCCAGTCAAGGGAGGTATAACGAGTTGATGTTGAAAAATCCATTATCATTAGCAATCACCAGCGGCAATACCCTTGAATATACTCTGGATAAAAAAGGCCTTTTTCTAAAATAGAGCGCTTTTCGCTTCTTCTTTAAGTCGTTTTTCAGCTATATCGCAATAATCCTGACAAATATCTATTCCAATATATTGTTTTTTTAAATTTTTTGCCGCCACAGCGGTTGTCCCGCTGCCAATAAATGGGTCAAGCACAATACCATTTTCAGGACAAAAGCAAATAATGAAATCATAAGGCAATTGATTGGGAAATGTTGCTGGATGTAAATGTTTTAGTCGGCTGCCATCGCCAGCGGTTAAATATTCCCAAACAGTGCCTCTGCATTTCATTGGGTTTATAGTAATTGACCTAGTGGGTATTCTAATGCCGTTGGTTAAACGGGTACCGCCTCCGGTCATTGTTTTGCCTCCATGTTTTGACGGAATTTTTAATGGTTCTTTATTAAAATACTGCGGTCTCTCGCCTTTTAAAAATACAGGAATGTACTCATGGTCAACTCTGAATCTTTTATTCCACCAAGCGCCCTCTGCCCCGTATTTTCGGTAAATTAAACACTCAAATAATTTAAAGCCGATATTGTCGCACCAGTCAACGATTGTTCTAAAAGAAGTGAGGGTTTTTCCAAAATTTTTTGTTTGGTCCTGAATTACCATTGCTACTATCCCGCCATTTTTCAAAACGCGGAAAATTTCTTTACCCGTATCGTGCAAATTAAATTTACTATGGCCATTATAAGTTCTAATTTCATCATAGGGCGGGGAAGTTATAACAATATCAATTGTCTGTGACGGCACCTTTTTCAAAACAGCGACAGCATCTCCGCAAATAATTTTGTTCAGAAATTTATCAATGGCATCGTATTTTGGCTGGCTATCATCGCTGTATTCATAAGATAAAGGAGTGTATATCTCGGCGGGCGATAAGGGAGCGTCTTTAATGATGTCAATGCCCCTCGCTCTATGGTTTTCTTTAATTAGATATCCCCCCTTTACTAATGCTTCAATATGCTGATGCACAGTAGCAACAGATGACAATTCAAACTGATTTTTTGTTTCTTCAAGGGTTGGCCCGTAGCCGTTTTGTTTGATGAATTGCCCAATAAAATCAACCATTTGTTTTTGTTTTTTAGTAAGCATACAGTATTATTATAGCATACCGAAAATAAACCGAAAACTATCAAAACTGTGGAAAACTTTTTTGGCTGTTTTTAGCAAACAAAAATTTGCGAAATTTACGAAAAAGCGATATAATAATAAATAAATGAATCAAAAAATGGATAAAAAAATAAATTCAATTATAAAGACCTACGAACATCTAACAAAAGGCGTAGAAAAGACAGCAAAATCCGGTATTGATGGCAGGGCCTATGGCGGCATTATTCGGGCTGGCAAGGGCAAAATGGTTGAAAATATGGCCGCGGAAATTATCAGAATAGCCTGGGAAGAATTGGGACAGAACCCTGAACGATTAACAATAGACAGAAAAAAAATAAAGCTGCCGATTAAGAAAGATTATGTTGAAAAAATAAAAAGCCCGGAAATAAGGCAGTATATTTTGGAAAATATTGATAAGTATCATTTTCCCTTAGGTGTGGATTTGCATATTTTCATTGATGGTAAGTTTGTTTTGGCAATGGAGTGCAAGGCATACACGGAAAACGCAATGCTCAAAAGAATTTTAGTTGATTTTTCGTTACTTCACGAGATTTATCCGAAGGCTGATTTGATTTTATTTCAGCTTGAAAGTCAGCTTGGCGGAGATTACTCAGAGCTCAAAGAGATTAGTTTCGGTAGCCCATCAACGCATACGCTTTTGTCCTATTTTGATATAAAGTTAAACATTATCACCTTATTAGGGGGCGAGAGAAAAGTAAAGAAGCCAATTCATAAAAAACAATACTATAAACCGCTTGAGAAAGAGGTGATATGGCAAGTAATTGGATGCGTAAAAAATATTTTACAGAAATACGCAATTTAAAATAAAGTTTCCGTTAATCTATCTTTAGCTGTTTTACAGTATTCAGGCGCCATATCAATACCTAAATATCTGCGGCTTAATTTTTTTGCAACAGCGGTGGTTGTGCCAGCCCCGTTAAAAGGGTCTAAGACAAAGTCATTTTTATAGCTAAAAAGTTTCAATAAGCGAGCGACTAATTCTTCGGGAAACATTGCTGGGTGCTCATATTTTTTCATATTTCTTTCAGGGGCTATAGACCATTTTCCATAAACCCATTTTTTAAATTCGTCAGCCGTGATGTCTATATTTTTTGCTTCACCAGTTTTTTTGTGGGTTTCTTTGCAAAAAACCTCAATAAACTCCCAAGAGTATTTTAAGTACGGCATACTCGGGCTTTTCCAGCTACCCCAAGCGGTGTATTTACAATTATAATTATTTTTTTCCCAAATAATTTCTCCTTTCCATAAAAGTCCTAAATCTAATAATTGTTTGGAAACTAAATGATGGGTTGGGATATAGTCGGAAAATAAGGGCTGGACATTAACGCAAAATCTGCCGCCGGGTTTTAAAATTCTTACGCACTCCTGCCATATTTCGTTTAATTGGTTAAAATAATCAATCCATTTTTTGGTATCATTTTTATTGTCGCTTTTATAATCTAATCCAAAATTGTAAGGCGGAGAAGTGATGATAATATCAACAGAATTATCAGGCATTTCGCTTAAAACTTTTTTACTGTCTCCGCAAATAATTTTGTTTATAAATTTTTCAAGATTTTGAATGCTTGATTTTATTTCCACAGAATGATTAAGGTTTTTTGTTCCTCCGCGGAACCGCTCTTTTAGGAACCGATCTTTTACTTTTCGTTCTTTTCCAATACTATACTCATAGGACAAAGGAGTAAAAGGAGTATATGTATCGGCCGGCGACAGAGGCGCGTCTTGGATAATTGAGATGCCTCGGGCTTTGTAATTTTCTTTTATTAGATAGCCCTTTTGGGTTAATGTTGCGATTTGTTGATGCGCCGTTGATTTTGAAGCCAGATGAAAATGTTTTTTAATTTCTTCAACTGATGGCGCGTAGCCGTTTTTTTCTATAAATTTTGTGATATAATCAAGATGAATTTTTTGTTTTTTTGTTAACATATTTTGTTATTTTATTATACCGAACATTTTACGAACACTCAAATCACAAATTGTGGATAACTTTTTGTAAAAACGGCTATGCCTAAAAAAATTTTTCCCAAACTTAATTTTTGGCAAAAAAGCATTTTACTTTTTTATTTTATGGCAATCTTATTGATTTTGGCTGTAATTTTAATTAACCTTAATGTGGCTTCCATCGGTCAGCCGTATATTTTTACTGAAATGGAAAAACTGCCTCAGGCCGAAACCGTTTTGGTTTTGGGAGCGAGCGTTTATCGCAACAAGATATTAAGCGATATGCTTAAAGACCGTGCTGATACAGCCATTGAGTTGTATAAAGCAGGCAAAATTAGAAATTTTCTTATATCAGGGGATAACCGGCAAAAGAATTACAACGAGACAGCGACCATTGAAAAATATCTCTTATCGCAGGCAATACCTCAGGAAAAAATCTTTCTTGACTATGCTGGTTTTGACACTTATGATAGTTTATACCGAGCCAGAGACATTTTTAAAGTTGAAAATATAATTATTGCCACCCAAAATTTTCACCTGCCCCGGGCGGTTTATCTGGCAAGGCAGCTGGGCTTGGATGCTTACGGCTTTAGAGCTGATAAGCGTGGTTATAAAAACATCTGGCTCAATATCGGCCGGGAAAAATTAGCCAATGTTAAAGCATTTTTTGACATTAATTTGGATTCAAAGCCGCAGTTTTTGGGCCAAGAAATACCTATAATATAAAAATATGTTAAAATAGAAAAATTTATGAATACGCAAAGCAAAACATTTATCGTTTCTTTGGGCGGGTCAGTGCTTTGCCCTGAGGTAATTGATGAACCGTTTTTAAAAGAATTTCGGAATTTTATTTTAAGCCAAATTAAAAAGGGCTATAAATTCATTATTATCACGGGCGGGGGCAAGATTTGCCGCAATTATCAAAATGCTGCCCGCGCTATTGCTCAAACATCAAACAATGACCTGGACTGGCTGGGTATTGAAACAACCCGGCTGAACGGTTTATTGCTGAAAATAATTTTTGGCAAAAAAGCGCATCCCAAATTGCTTGACAAAAGAAATCAAATACGGACTTTTGGCCATTATTCAATTATTGTCGGTTGCGGTTGGGAACCGGGCTGGAGCACTGATTTTGACGCTGTGCAAACAGCTGTTGATTTTAAGGTTAAAACCATAGTTAATTTAGGTAAGCCCCATTATGTTTATACAGCCAACCCCGACAAAGACAAAACAGCCAGGCGGATTGATAAGATTACTTGGCAGGATTATTTGAAAATTATTCCTAACAAATGGACTCCGGGCCTAAGCACGCCTTTTGACCCAATAGCCAGCCGTTTGGCGCAACAAAATAACATAACCGTAATTGTGGCTGACGGCAG
>CAYVXQ010000040.1:0-8072 GCA_964454625.1 uncultured Candidatus Saccharibacteria bacterium | reverse complement strand
TGGACGAAAAAACCGGCGAGTTGAAATTTGCCAGAATCCTGAATCCTTCCGGCTATCCGAGATTTCACCTTTATATTTCCGAAACGCAAAGTGAATTTATTTTTAACCTCCATCTTGACCAGAAAAAACCGTCGTATCAGGGTTCTGCAGCTCATAATGCCGAATATGATGGTGCGCTTGTTGAGCAGGAGGCGGAAAGAATAAAACAAATTATTGAAGGATAAAATCAAAATTCAAAAATTTTGAATTTTAAGTTGTCATTTTGCATTTTGGTTTTTAAATTTTGGATTTTTGTAAGTATGCTATCTATCAATAATCTAAAACCAGGAATAATATTTTTGTATCAAAATCAACCCTATGAGGTTTTGGAAGCCAGGCATTTGCATTTGGGACGGGGCGGCTCGGTTGTCCAAACCAGAATTAAAAACCTCAAAACCGGCGGGGTTTTATCCCAAAATTTCAAGCCCTCGGACAACTTTGAAGAAACCGATGTTTCACGTGAAAAAGTGAAATTTTTATATGGCAACCGGGAACAATACTGGTTTTCTATGGCCGAAAACCCTTCAAAAAGATTTTTTCTTTCGGAAAACCAGATAGGGGATACCCGATTTTTCTTAAAACCAAACACCATAGTTGATGCCATATTTTTTAATGAAGAGCTTCTCGGCATTTCCCTGCCGATAAAAATTGACTTAAAAGTCGTTGAAACTCCGCCCGGAGTAAAAGGGGACAGGTCGGAAAGCGGAACAAAAGAAGCGATGCTTGAAACCGGCGCAAAAGTAAAAGTCCCGCTTTTTGTGGAAGAAAGCGATATTGTCAGAGTCAACACCCAAACCGGAGAATACGTTGAGCGTGTTAAAAAATCCTGATAACTAATTTTAATTAGAAATTGAAAATTAAAAATTAGAAATTCCTCGCCTTCGGCGAGGCTGGGGCCTGTAGTATAGTGGCAATACGCCGTCCGCCGTCGCTAAAGCTTTGGCGGACAAAGCATTCGCACTGTGCCCGCCGTAGCCGTGGGCCTATGGTCCAGTGGTAAGACGCCACATTCGCATTGTGGAAACGGCGGTTCGAATCCGCCTAGGTCCACGGGTACGGCGGAGGCGGGTTGCGGAGATGCGAGTTCGATTCTCGCCAGGTCCAAAAATTTACAAAAAAGATAACCCACTTTTTATAAATTATGAATTTAGCTGAAAAATTTGAAAAATTTTTAGAATCTGTAAATCTAAACGCCTATCGCAAAAAATATAGGCCGATTATGCTTGTTGAGATGGATTTGCCAAAAGAAATTCAAGCAATCTCTCTGCTTTATAAAGTATATTGGAGGGACAAAAAATTTTTGGATTTTGAAAAATTCTACAGAGGATACCTTAATACCTACAAAGCGGAGATTGAAAATTTTAGAAAGAAAATAACAATGTGCAAAAATTGCTTTTATCGCGGTTTGCCTGCAAGAATATACCGCACATGGGCCAGTATTATTACGCAAATACACGCTGGATATATGGCGGAGTCGGTTTTTGGTAAAAATACAGTGCAAATGACTGCAGAATTGGATCACAAGGGTGCTGATTTTCAAGTAACTTACAGAACAATGATATTAAATTATCAAGTAAAAAAGAAATCTCTAAGTAGAGAAGTGAGGCAAGGGAAGTTAAAATCAAAAAATCCGCTTCCAGGGAAGTTTATAGAAATTAAATACGAAGTTCCGAGCGAAGACTATTTCAAAAATCCAAAAAAACGAAATGGGGAATATAAGCTACCCTATTTGAGATTTACTCAAAACAAAGAATTGAAAAGATTACCCAACGGTTTTGTGGTCTTTACTCGCTACGCTTTTGAAAAGAAAAAGAAAGAAGTAGACGAAAGTTTAAAATAAGCGAGGAGTACATTTGGTATTCGCAAGCCATTTCTCGGCAATTTTTATATAATCAGGATTTAACTCAAACCCCAAATAAGATAACCCGAGTTCTTTTGCCGCGACGCACTCTGACCCGCTTCCCGCAAAAGGCACTAAAACAACTCCATTTTTCTTGGGCGCAGCTGATTTAATCAGCTTTTTTGTTAACTCACGAGGTTTTTGGGTTGGGTGTTTGATTATTTCGTGTTTTTCATGTTTTTTTAATGCCCTTGGCTCAAAAACATCATCGCAAGTTTTACATAAAAACCACCTTTCAATCATTCCCGCTCCGCCCGCCAAGGCGGGAATTTTTATAACATCGCGAGGCAACGCCCCATTGGGATGAGCATTGTAAATAGTGTCCACTCCCTTTCTGCTCAATCTTCCTATTGATTTGCCTGTTCTTATTTTGCCCGCGGCCCCGTTTAAAAATCCTTCGGTATAAGGTTCCCTTATTTCGTCCCTGTTAAAAATCGGTTTGTTTTTCCACGCGCAAATAATCGCCTCATGACTTCTTTGCCAAAAATTACAGGAAGCCATATTTTTATTTGTGTAATGCCAAATAAGCCATCTTTTATTAATTGGAATTTCAACGGATAAATAGGCCAAAATTTCGCTAAAACCGTAAATAAACATTGTTCCGGTCGGTTTCATTATCCTGGTCGCTTCATTTATCCAGTTTTTGCCCCACTCCACATACTCGCTTAATTCTCTTTTGTCATAATTATTCCCAAAGTCTTTTCCGATGTTGTAAGGAGGGTCAATAATAATCACATCGCAACTATTGCTTGGCAGTTTTCTCAATTCTTTGACAGCATCTCCCAAAATAATTTTGTTAAGAGGGAGTTTTGAGTTTCTTTTTATTTCCCCTGCGGTTAAAATTTCCTCCGCCTGCAATTCTTCCTCGTTTTTTATTACATCTATCACAACGCCCTGTATGGCCACTTCTTTTTCGTCATTTTTGATAATTATCGGTTCAATATTTTTATTGGCGGGCTGTAATCGGATAGCCCCCCGTTCTTTATAAAAAGTTTTGAGCGTTGTTTCGTAACCATCAATTAAAGCCACGACTTTTTCGCCATTGTTCGCCGTCGCCTGTTGCCTTACCAAAACAATGTCTCCGTCCCGAATGTTCTCATCTGTCATACTATTCCCAATTACGCGCAAAGCGTAGAATTCACCGGCGCGCGGAAGTTTATTTTGCGGAATCGCGATTGTTTCTTTTTGCTGCATTGTTTCAATTGGCTGGCCAGCCGCAATTAAACCCAAAAAGGGGATATTAACCATCTTTTCATTTTCGTAAAGTTCAATTGACCTTGGCTTGTTATATTGTTTTCCCAGAAGTCCCAAATCCTGCAATTTCTTTACGTGAAAATGAGCGGTGGAAACAGAAGCAAGTTTAAAATGCTTTTGTATTTCTTCCAATGACGGGGAATAACCCCGCCTTTTATGATACGAGGTTATAAAATCAAAAACTTGTTTTTGCCGTTTTGTAAGCATGATTTTATTTGACTTTGGTTTCAATGTCCCTTATACTCTAAGTATAATAGAAAGAAAATAGAAAGTCAAAAGGGTTATCCACAGTTAACAAAATTGGGGAGGAATCTTGAAAGCAGGCACAATATTTAAATAAAAGGTTTGATTTTTATATTAAAAAGCACGTTTAACTGTCCTATTTGTGAATATAAAAAAATAAAAGATGGCAATTTTAGTGTAGGTGATTTTGTTGAAAAAAACTGGATAGAAAACTATTTCCCCTCCATAGGATTAAGTTTTAAAAAAATTCTAGAGCAAAGAATCAAAAAGACACTTGATGGTTATATTTTAAACAATAAAGAACAGCTTTCTTTAACCGAGATCAAATTTTTAGATTATAGCAAACAGGAATTAAAATATTCTAACAATAAAAATAAAGATGAATATCTTCATAGGGAATTTCCCGATAAAAGATTACAAAGAGAAATATCAAAAGCGAAAAAGCAATTAAAAACAATTAAATTTGAGGGGCCTAAAATAATTTATTTTATTACTCAAAGTCGCGAAGTTGACTTGCAATCTTTGCGAAATGCTGTCTTGGGTGAATCGTACATAAAGATAGACGAAAATGGAAACATTCCTTGTCAAGGGTATAGCGGTTTGATAGACAAAAATAGAAACAGATTTGTGGATGGATTTCTGACCGCTATTATTGTTTTCTGTTGTAATCCATACAACAAGCATGAATTATGGTTGTTTGAAAATAGAAAATCTGAGTATACACTACCAAAGCAATTAATAGACAATGTATATTTATCGTCACACGATATCTATAAAAAATAATCGGCTCGCTCGCAAAACGGGCAAAAAGGGAAGGATACCAAGCACGAAACATGATTAAACCAAAATTCTATTATTTGATTAGTCTGTTATTTGTTTTTGTGATTCCCGCCAGCGCAGCGGCGCACTTTGTTATTGACCGAATCCCAATGATAAATTTGCTGACTTTTGTTGCGGGAATAACGATTCTTGGCAGCATCTGGGATATTTGGGCGACACGACATGGTAAGAAAGACCCGATTTGGCTCTGGCAATTCAACTTTAAAGACACGTTGGGCGTTAAATTATTCGGGCTTCCGATTGAAGAATATATTTTTTATATCGCCAGCAGTCTGTATATAGTTTTTATATGGGAAGACATTAAATACGCCCTTGAAACAAACAGTATTTTTATGTATATTTTGGTGCCTTTTCTTGGAGTATGGTCCTTGCTTTTCATTCTTGTACCCTACCTAATTCACGTTAAAGATGATAAACTCTAATTGCAAAGCTTATTTGCAAAAGGTCGGTTTATAAAAATCAACTAGGGGAAAAACGCATGGGAAAAGAACAAATTAAACCCGAGGGAGAACAGAAAATAACCATTTTTGAATTTAAAAAATGGCTTGATAACTGCGTGAACGACGCGGAATTGAAATTGCAAGGACTGGAAAAAGAAGAAATTGCCCTTGTTATTGTGGGAAAAACAAAAGAAATTTTGGCGGCAAAATTGGCAAAATTGGAAAAAACCGGGGAACTAAAAATTGGCCAAGAAAGTCAGAAAGAACTACCTGTTTTGGAATTTAAAAGATGGCTTGATAATTGCGTTATTGACGCCAAAGCAAGAGGACTGGACAAAAGCGACATTATTATGGCCCTTATGGAAAAATCACAGGAAGTGTTTGTCAGGAGCCAAATAAAACCGGAAAAAGAATAAACCACTCCCCCATCAAAAAAATAAAAAATCTCGCCTTTTCCGGCGAGATTTTTAAATCTATTTGCTAAATTTTTTGATTATCTTTTTTTTCATCAAAATTTCAGCGATTTTTTGAGTCCGATTTATGGCGGATTCGGCTTTTGCCCTTAATTCATCTTCCTGCAAAATCTTTCTTGCTATTCCCTGCTCAACGGCTTTCAAACCAACTCTTACCGCCTCTTCCACATAAACATCCAGATCATCCATTGTCGGCAAAATATGAAATTCGTCCAGTCCCCTATTTTGCTGATATTCGGCAACAGCTTTGGCCGCCTCAACAGTCATCTCAATAATAATTTTTGAAGCCATAACATCCAGTGTCCCCCGAAAAACTGCCGGAAATATCAAACTGTTATTGCATTGATTGGGAAAATCAGTCCGGCCAGTGAGAACAATCTTAACGCCAGCCTTATACAAATCTTCAGGCCAAATTCTAGGAACAGGATTCTCGCCGGCAATAAAAATACCATTTGGCGCCATCTTTTTTACCCATTCAGGATTAATGCTGTTTTCCCTGGAAATAGAATAAGAAGCAACTACATCAGCCCCAACTAAAGCTGCCTCAATCCCACCGCCCAAATTATCTCTGCCAATCAGTTTAGCCGGGTCAGTCATCAAAGCATATTTGACTTTTTCTTCATATCCTGCTTTCCCCATCCCTTCCAAATCCGGCCTGTCTTTATGAAGAATGCCCCTTGAATCAAGAAGAATTAAATTTTCCGGCCTTGCTCCATAGGGAATCAAAATCCGCAAAAGAGCGATATTGGCAGCTCCCATTCCTATTAAAATAATCCGAACATCTTCAATTTTCTTATCAACAATTTTCAAGGCGTTAATAATTGCAGCCAGATTTATTGCAGATGTCCCCTGTTCATCATCATGCCAGACTGGGATTTCCAGCTCTTCAGATAATTTCTTTAAAATATAAAAGCAATCCGGCTGTCTGATATCTTCAAGATTAATTCCGCCAACGCTTGGAGTAAGGGCTTTAACAATCTCAATAAATTTATCGGGGTTTTTTTCTTTTAGACATAAAGACATGGCGTCAATTCCGCCCAAAAGATTAAAAATCAAAGCCTTTCCTTCCATTACCGGTTCAGCAGCTTCGGAACCAATATCTCCTAACCCCAGAACCCTTGTTCCGTTGGAAATTATCAAAACCCTATTTGATTTATTGGTCAGTTCATAGACTTTGTTTATGTCTTTTTTAATTGCCAAACAAGCTTCGGCAACGCCAGGTGTATACCAAACTGAAAAAGGATTTAAACCATCTATTTCTTTTGTCCAACATTTTGGCATTACGCCGATTTTACCGCCATAGAAAGCATGGGCGAGCAGAGAAATTTTTCCCGGCCTTTCAGCTTTCTTTTTCAACTCTTCTCTGGTCAAGGATTTTCCTCTCTTGAATATATTTGGTATATTCATTTCACCTCCGTCCTTAATTTTTAGTTTTCAACGAGCCATCTTTACCATATACAACATAAAAAAATAAAAATCAATGTTTTTTAAAAATTTGGATTTGACAAGAATTTTTAAAATGATATTTTGAAATGAAGTAAAAATTACTGTACTTTAAAAAAGCCCGCCCCCGTCCCGCTAAGCGGGACTACGGCGAGGCAAAGGAGGCAAAAATGGCTCAACTAAGTTTTGTCAAAAAAATTCATCAAAGAGCAGAAAGTCCAAAAGCGCCTTCGGGAAGCGGAAGGTCAAGTAAATGGGATAAATTAACTTTTGATGATTTGGTATTTGTTCCGGCCCAATTAGAAAAGAGACCCATTGACTATTTCAGGCAAGAAATTGAAAAGATTAATTCTCAAACAGTTGTTGGAAAACGCAGCAAAAAACCTTTTACTATTGAAATTCCGATTGTTGTGGCGGCAATGAGTTTTGGCGCTCTTTCCGAGCGAGCAAAATTAGCCATTGCCAAAGCAAGTACAATCGCCGGCACGGCTGATAATACGGGTGAGGGCGGCATGCTTCCGGATGAAAGAAAGTTTGCCAAAATTTTAATTGCCCAATATTCTACAGGCAGATTCGGTGTTGATGAAAATTATCTGAAGTCAGCTGATGCTATTGAAGTAAAAATTGGCCAGGGCGCAAAACCCGGTCAGGGCGGCTTGGTTCTGGGAAGAAAGGTTACAGAAAAAATAGCTCAATTGAGAAGAGTTCCTGCGGGTCAGGATATTCATTCACCGCCTTATCATCGCGATATCCATTCAATAAAAGAGCTTAAAAAGAGAATTGAGGAATTGCGAGAGATTACTGGCGGCGTGCCAATGATTTTAAAACTCGGCGCTTGTGCTGAAAAAGATATAGTTTTGGCAGTTAAAGCCAATCCAGATATTATTGCCCTTGACGGTCTGGCTGGCGGAACCGGAGCTTCACCCCAAGTAATGCTTGATGAAGTTGGAATTCCAACTCTTCCGCTTCTGGTAAAAACGCGGAGAATCTTAAATATGATGGGTGCTCGCCAAGAACTTTGGATAGCTGGCGGACTGAATATCGGCGGCGATGTTGCTAAGGCCCTGGCTTTGGGCGCTGATGCGGTTTTCATGGGATTCCCCTTGATGATTGCCATGGGCTGCGTTTATTGCCAGAAATGCTATTTGGGCGAATGTCCTTTGGGAATTGCCACCCAAAAACCAGAACTTGAAGAAAAACTTGATATTGAAACAGCTACTCAAAAAGTTGCCAATTTCATGATTTCCTGCACTGAAGAGGTAAAAATGATTGCTGGTGCCTGCGGTAAAAATAACATCTACGAATTAGACAGGGATGATCTCCGAGCCCTTGATCCATTTATTGCCAAAATAACTGGAGTAAAATTAGTTTAAATTTGAACTTTAAAAAGCTGGAAAATCTCCAGCTTTTTTAATTAACACGAACGAGGGAAAAATGTAA
>CAYVXQ010000039.1:0-8142 GCA_964454625.1 uncultured Candidatus Saccharibacteria bacterium | reverse complement strand
TTTAAACAGCGGTTCTCCTTGCTGTCATTCTGAGCCAGCAGGCGAAGAATCCGACGCGCAGTGTCGCCCTGAGGCGATAGCCGAATGGTCTCAACCATTGAGATCCTTCGGGATTACCCTCAGGATGACGGCCATCGCCGTCAGATTCTTCGGTCGCTTCGCTCCCTCAGAATGACAAACAGGTCGTTACTCGCTATGAGTTCATATTTAATCATTATATCAAAAACAAACGCATTCGCAAAATTTTATTTTCACAATAGCTGGCGAGAAAAAGTTGCGGTTAATTTTAACCAATTATCAATAGAAACCGTTTCGGCTCGTTGGCTTGGTTTAATATTATTTTTGTTCAGCCAATCCGCAACTTCGGTGCGTTCAAGTTTTAAACCATTGCTTAGATTGTTGATGAGTTGTTTGCGGGGCTGGTTGAAACCGGCCTTAACAATTTTGCTGAAAAGTTTTAAGGATTTTGCAGAAAGGACTTTTTTGTTGGGGATTATTTTAAGAATGGCGCCGTTAACTTTTGGCCGGGGATAAAAACACTCCTTGGCAACATAGCCGACAATTCTTGGCTGGCTGTATAATTGGCTAAAAATTGCCAACTTACTCATTTGCGGTGGAGAAGCGCAAAGACGTTGGCCGACTTCTTTTTGCACCATTACCACCATCATCTCGGGCGGATTTTTTGCCTCTAAAAATTTCATAATCACCGCTGTCGCTATGTTATATGGCAGATTAGCGATTAGTTGGTAGTTTTGTTTAAGATTTTGGATTTGGAATTTTTGATTTGTTTCGTGCTTCGGATTTCGTGCTTCGGATTTAAAATAGAGTATATCTTCATTTATAATTTCCACATTTTCAATGCTTTTTTCTTTTAGGGTCTCGGTCAATATCGCGGCTATTTTTTTATCTTTCTCAATAGCGATGACTTTTTTGGCTTTTTCAGCTAATTGCAAGGTTAAAGAGCCCAAGCCCGGGCCGATTTCTAAAATCGTGTCATTGGGTTTTATTTGCGCTGTTTCAATGATTTTTCGGCTTACCGCGCTTGAAATTAAAAAATTTTGGCCCAAGTTCTGTCGAGGTTGAGCCCCGGCTGTTCTTAATAATGCTTTTATGGAGAAGCGGTTAGTCACAGTCATATTTGACATTTTGATTAGTTTGTTGTTTGATGCGGGGGTGTGCATAAGATGGGGATAAAATTTTTGCTTTTTCGGTTTATTTAGGGTATATTTTAATAATAAAAGCACCAAACACGAATTATAAAAAACACAAAGCACAGAACACAAAATACAAACAAAACACAATCTCCAGAGCGCAAATGGATTTAATTAGTTTGTATTTTGAAAGTTGTATTTTGTGTTTTGTTTGTAATTTGTGTTTTGTAATTTGTGCTTTACCTTAATATTCTTGGTAAACGATTTACCAAAACTAGGTAATTCAAAGATAGTAATCTATAATTTGCAAACTTATTTCTAAACAACTACAATTTTGTTTTAAATTTTTGCGGCAACTCAGCAAGTCCCCTTTTTTATATTTGGGTTTAGCCACCCTGCTTATTGGTTCTTTGGCAGGTTTTTTATTAGATAAAAACAAAAGTAATTTTTCATTAGCCAAAGACGTTTTAGACGACAGCCAATATCTGATTTTCGCAACTGGCAAACCAAGCGAACAGATTGTTTTTGCTATGGTTGACGGCACCACTTTGCAGCCATCGGCTCCGCCGGCTTTGGCTCAAGGCAGAACCCTGGCTTCATTAGAAGAGGTTGATTATGGGCTCAGCCAGGCCAGAAAAGAGATTGAGCTTTACATTGTGCAAAAAGACGAAACAGTCAGTTTAGTGGCGCAGAAGTTCGGCATTTCTAACGAAACAGTGCTTTGGGCGAACGATTTAACCAACAAATCAATCCTAAGAGTCGGGCAAGAGTTGGTTATTTTGCCGGTTTCAGGCACGATGCACATTGTCAAAAGCGGCGAAACCTTGAACGGTATTGCTAAATTGTATCAGGCAAAGGCCAAAGACATTGTTGATTTTAATGAACTGGCTGACGATAGCAATATTAAAACAGGTGATTTTTTGGTGATTCCGGGCGGCTTAAAACTAAAAGTAGTTCCTAAATATAATCCCGTACCCTTGCCCAACTCTTATTTTATTTGTCCGATTCCTTCACCCTGCGTTATCAGTCAGGGACTTCATTGGTTTAATGCAGTTGATTTTAGCAACAATCGTTGCGGAGACCCGGTTTTTGCCGCCGTAGGCGGCGAAGTTCAGCGGGTTAGTTTTACCCAGGTTGGCGGCAATTTTGTGCAGGTTTTGCATAGCAATGGCGTTGTAACCTATTACGGCCATTTATCAGGGACTGTGGTTGGGGTTGGCCAGAAAGTTGACCAGGGTCAGGTTTTGGGCTATGTGGGACATACCGGACAGACCGTGCCGGCGGGCGAGGCGGGTTGTCATTTACATTTTGATGTAAGGTTTGGCGTAAATTCTTTTAGCAAGTATCCTGTTGGCGCTAAATTAGGCCGCTAATGCGGCTACCAGCCATCAGCCGACAAAGTTCCTACCAGCTGCCCAGCTATTAATTCACTGTGTTTTGCTGGCGGTAGCTGAGGGCCTCGCTCACATTAGCAAAAGAGATATTTTCGCGATTGTCTAAATCAGCAATGGTGCGGGCTACTTTTAAGACCCGATAATAGCCCCGGCCAGAGAGTTGTCTGGAATCAACAAATTTTTTTAAGAGCATCTGCGAAGCATTGTCTAAAAAGCAATGTTTTTTAATTAAGGGCAAGGTCATTTCGCTGTTAGTAAAAAGCCCTTGGTTTTTCAGCCGCTCTTTTTGGATAATTCTTGCTTGGCTTATTTTTTGTTTAATTTGTTCGCTTTCGTTTTCTTGGTTTTCACTAACAAGGTGCTGGTATTTTAGCGAAGACACCCAGCAAAAAATATCTATTCTATCCATTAGAGGCCCGGAGAGTTTTCTGCGGTAAGCGGCTACTTGGCTTGGAGCGCAGGTGCATTCTTTTTCTTGGTCATTATGATAGCCGCAAGGGCAAGGGTTGGCCGCGGCAATCAAAAAAAAGCGGGCAGGCAGAGTGAGGTTAATTTTGGCTCTTTGGATGGTAATTTCGCCTTGTTCTATCGGCTGGCGCAAACTTTCTAAAACATCGCGATGAAATTCAGGAAATTCGTCTAAAAATAAAACGCCCCGATGGGCT
Source organism: uncultured Candidatus Saccharibacteria bacterium (assembly GCA_964454625.1). Lineage (GTDB taxonomy): Bacteria > Patescibacteriota > Minisyncoccia > Minisyncoccales > CG1-02-41-26 > CG1-02-41-26. The sequence continues at coordinate 4,932 of CAYVXQ010000039.1, read as the reverse complement.
AAGGTTATTTCGCCAGCTTTTGCCGGGGAGCCGCCTCCGATAATCGTGGGCTCGGAAGCGCTGTGGTGCGGCGCGCGGAAAGGCCGTTGATAAGACCACTGATTATCAGAAAGAAAGCCGCTGGCGCTGTAGATTTGCACTAACTCTAACAGTTCTTGGGGCTCCAAATCAGGCATAATAGATGTTATGGCCTTGGCTAAAAGGGTTTTACCGGTGCCGGGCGGACCTTGCAAAAATAAATTATGTCCGCCAGCCACGGCGATTTCCAAACCTCTTTTGCTGTGTTCCTGGCCTTTTATCCAGCCAAAGTCAATTTCTTTGTCAGTTGACTTCTTAATAAAGTCGTTTAAGGAGGTCCTTTGTTCGGCTATTTCTTTTTTACCCTCCAAAAAAAGAATTGTTTCTTTAAGATTGGCCGCTCCAATAACTTGCAGGTTATCATACTCGGTTAAGAGCTTAACAAGCCCGGCTTCTTTAACATTCTCTCGTGGCAGTATAATTTGCTTAAAGCCGTTTTTAGCCGCCAATAAAGCAAAAGATAGGGCGCCCTTGATGGGCTTGAGTTCATTATTGAGAGCCAGTTCTCCCAAAATAATTTTATTGCTTGGGTTAAAGCGGATCTGCTCTGAAGCCAATAAATAGGCCAGAGCAATCGGCAGGTCGTAATGGCTGCCTTCTTTTTTTAGGTCAGCTGGCGCTAAATTAACCACTACTCTGCGGATTTCTTGGTGCGGCGACTTCAAACCAAGACATTTTATGGCTGAACAAACCCTTTCTTTTGCCTCTTTAATGGCTGTGTCGGCCAAACCCACGATATTAAAACTGCGCAGACCGGAACTGGCCGAAACCTCAACTTCAATAATTTGCGCCTGAATGCCTTTCAAAGCGCTGGAAAATACTTTAGCGAGCATATTTTTATTCTGCGAATTACGAAATGCCTTTTTAAGGTCCGTCCTTAGCCGCCGGCTTTTCAATGTTTACAACCCGAGTTTAAACAGTAATGTTTAAACTCGGGTTGTAAACATTGCGACAGACCTTGTTTTTTGGCATTTCGTAATTCGCAGTTTTATTGTATTATAACTCAGTTTTATCATAAACAAAACAAAGTCCCCTTGGTTCAAGGGGACTTTGTTTTTTACTCTTCGGTTGTTTTTGTTTCCACTTCCTCGGTTTTGGTATTGGCTTTTTTGCCAACAGTTTTTCTTTTGATTTTTTTTGGTTTTTCATCTTCAGTCGCTTGCTCGGCGGTTGTTGAGGCATCGGCTGTTGGGATTGCATCTTCGGTTTTCATTTCTTGTTGAGGAGCCCTGTTCTTTTTTAATTCTTCTTCTACTTGGCTGATGCTTTTAATGTCAATTTTCCAGCCGGTTAGTTTGGCGGCTAAACGTACATTCTGCCCCTCTTTACCAATAGCCAAAGACAGTTGGTCGTCGGGAATAATCGCCAAGGATTTATTTTTTGGCATTAAGCGCACTTCTAAAACCTTGGCTGGCGAAAGCGCATTGGCTATAAATTTTTCCGGTTTTTCGTTCCATTCTATAACATCAATTTTTTCGCCGGCTAATTCATTGATAACCGCTAAAATTCTCGTGCCTCGCTGTCCCACCAAAGCGCCGATTGGGTCAATGCCTTCTTCAAGGCTGTAAGCCGCCACTTTAGAACGGGAGCCGGGCTCTCGGGAAATTGATTTGATTTCCAATTGTTTAGCGCTGATTTCCGGCACTTCCAATTCAAATAACTTGGAGATGAGTTTGGGATAAATGCGTGAAACCACCACTTGGGGGCCCCTGGCTGTTTGTTCGGTTTCTAAAACATAAAGCTTGAGCCGCTGGCCGGTGCGGTATTTTTCTCCGTATATTTGTTCTTTTTTAGGCAGAATAGCCGAAGTTCGGCCCACGTCTACAAAAACAGCGGTCGGCTCAATCCTTTGCACGATGCCGGAAACCACCTCGCCTTCTTTATCTTTGAATTCTTTAAATGCCTCTTCTTTTTCAACTTCTTTGATTTTTTGCAAAATAACCTGTTTGGCGGTTTGCGCGGCTATTCTTCCGAAATCCTCTTTGGTTTCCAGCGGCAAATTTATTTCTTCGCCTGCTTGAATTTCCGCCTTGATGGCCTTAGCTTCTTGTAAAAGAATATGACGTTCGTTGTTAAAGCGAATTTTACCGTCTTCTTCAGCCATTTCTTCGCCGCCGGTTCGTTTTTCTTTTAATGCTTCCAGTTCTTCTTCGCTCAGAAGCATTTCCGGGGTAACAACCTGCTTTACCTGCCAGAATTTTAGTTCGCCGGTTTTCGGGTCAAGGTGAGCCACGATTTTTTGCTTTTTTTTGCCGTATTCTTTTTTATAAGCCGAAGCAATGGCCTCTTCAATGACTTCAAAAATTTTTTGTTGCGGAATATCCCGTTCCTCGGCAACTTCGGCTACAGCGAACGATAGTGATTTTAGGTCCATATTAAAAGTCGTTAATGATTAAATTTTCGCGTCCTTTACTTTATTTTTATCACTTTTTATTTCTTTTATCAAGTCCCTGATTTCGGCCGCTCTTTCAAAATTCAGGTTAACGGCGGCTTGTTGCATTTCTTTTTCTAATATTTTTATATCATTGATAGCGCCAAATTCGGCGCTTAAACCTTTTGGCTGGCCGGCGAAAGGCCAGTCCCTAATTTTTTTAATAATGGCTTGGGGAGTAATGCTATGTTTTTTATTATAAGACAGTTGTATTTTGCGACGTCTGGCCACTTCACAAATGGCTGACTTCATTGAGCCGGTAATTTTATCTCCGTATAAAATTACCCGGCCGTTAATGTGCCGGGCCGCCCGGCCCATTGTTTGGATTAAGGTGGTTTCGTTTCTTAAAAAGCCCTCTTTGTCAGCGTCCAAAATAACTACTAAGGCAACCTCGGGCAAATCAAGCCCCTCTCTTAGAAGATTGATGCCGATAATTGCTTCATATTCCCCTTGCCTTAGTTTATTTAGTATTTTGGGTCGCTCCAGTGTTTTTATTTCCGAGTGCAGATACTGGGCATTGATTGCTTGTTCTTTAAGATAACTTGTCAACTCCTCAGCCATTCTTTTGGTCAAAGTAATAGCCAGCACTCTTTCATTTTTTGCTTTGGCTTTTTTAATTTCTTTAACGAGGTTTTGGATTTGATTTTTAGTAGGCCTTATTTCTACTGATGGTTCTAATAGCCCTGTTGGTCTAACCAACTGCTCTACCAGCAAGGAATTGGAAGTTGAGGAAGTTGCTCGGCAACTTCCTTGAAGGTTGTGGAAGTTGCTCGGCAACTTCCATATTTTTTTAATTCTATCTATCTCATACGGCCCTGGTGTGGCTGATACATAAATTGCTTGTTGGATTTTGTTTTTAAACTCTTCAAACTTGAGCGGTCGGTTGTCTAAGCACGAAGGCAAGCGAAAGCCGTAGTCAATAAGGATATTTTTGCGAGCTTTATCAGTATTGTACATTGCGTGCAACTGGGGAATTGTTATATGCGACTCATCAATAATTGTGAGATACGAATGACGTGAATTTTCACACGAATTATGCGGATATGCGAATGGGAAATAATCTAAAAGGGTGAAGGGTGGGGCGCTAGGTTTTCTGAATTCAAAATAGCGCGAATAGTTTTCAATGCCCGAGCAATAGCCGGCTGTTTGAATCATTTCTAAATCATAGTTTGTCCGCTGTTCTAATCGCTGGGCCTCCAAGGACTTGCCTTGTTTTTTTAATTCCGCTAAACGGGCTTGCAAGTCATTTTGGATGTTAGTTATGGCGATTTTTATTTTTTCTTCTTCGGAAACCCAAAATTTCGCCGGTAAAATGCGATAGTTGGTGGTTAGTAGTTTGTAGTTAGTAGATAAAGAGGGCTCAGATAAAAATATTTTTTCAATTCGGTCGCCAAAAAATTCCAGACGAACAATTTTTTCTCCCGTAACCAAATAAATTTCAACCACCTCTCCTCTTGCCCTAAAAGCCCCGGGCCTGAATTCGTAGTCGTTTCTTTGATATTGCAAAGCAACTAAATGTCGCAAGAACTCCTGCCGTTTTATTTTTTGCCCCTGTTTTATTTCCAAAGAAACATTTTGATACTCTTGAGGCGAGCCAATATTGTAAATGCACGACACCGAAGCCACCACAATCACATCTTTTCTTTGAATTAAATCCTGCACGGCCGCGTGGCGCAAGCGGTCAATCTCTTCGTTGATTTTGGCGTCTTTTTCAATATAGGTGTCGCTTGCGGGCAAGTACGCCTCGGGCTGATAATAGTCGTAATATGAAACAAAATAATGCACGGCATTATTTGGGAAGAATTCTTTTAGTTCTTGGTAGGTTTGCGCAGCAAGGGTCTTGTTGTGTGAAACCCAGAGCGTCGGCAGCTGCGTTTTTTCAATTATATTAGAAATTGAAAAAGTTTTGCCTGAGCCGGTCACACCCAAAAATACCTGGTTTCTCTCGCCAGCCAAGATGTTTCTCGTCAGTTGTTTTATCGCCTGCGGCTGGCCGCCAGCGGGCTTGAATTTTGAAACTAACTTAAATCGGAGCATATCTTAATGTTTGTTGATACCTTTGTTTTTTGCAATGAATTTTTTGATGAAAAAAGCAAAGATTGTACCGGTGATTATAAGGGTCGCTATCCAGAAAAATAGAGTTGCGGCGGATTGCAGGTTTGCATTTTTGAATACAAATCCAAAAATCGTTGCTGGTATGGCAGAAAAAATCGCGGTGATGAGAAAATATTTCCTGAAATTCATTGCAGTCAAGCCAGCGGCATAAGAAATAATCTCAAACAAAGTAAAGCCGAATACTCGGCTTAAAATTAAAATTTTTGTTCCGGATATCCCCACGAATTTATCAGTTTCTGCCATTGTTGAGAGCGTAGAAAAACCCCTAAAAATGTCATTCCGAGCGTTAGCGAGGAATCTCCGGCAAG
>CAYVXQ010000038.1:0-8164 GCA_964454625.1 uncultured Candidatus Saccharibacteria bacterium | reverse complement strand
ACTGCTTTAATGCGCCGAACGCCTGATGATGATGATTCTTCTTTGATTATCTTGAAATTTCCCAAAAGGCCGGTGCGCGCCACATGAGGCCCGGCGCAAATTTCTTTTGAACAAACATTTGCCTGTGCTGAGCCCACCGAGGGCTTGCCAATGGTATAGACCTTTACCTTGTCAGCGTATTTATGGCCAAAAACGCCAACCGCCCCTTTTTCAAACGCCTGGTCAGTTTCCATTTCCTCGCAAATCACCGGCAAATCCGCTTTTATTTTTTCATTAATCAAGTCCTCAACTTTTTTGATTTCTTCGGCTGTCATTTTTCGGCCGAAATTAAAATCAAACCTGATTCTTTCAGCAGTAATATTGCTTCCTTTTTGCTGAACCTCCTTGCCTAAAATTTCTCGCAAAGCCGCCAACAACAAATGAGTGGCAGTATGATATTTGGTTGTTTGCTCGGAATTGTCAGCCAGTCCCGATTTGAACTGCCCAACCGCTGCGGTGCGGGATAAATCCTGATGTTCTTTCAAGTCCTCATAAAAAACTTTTTCTATTTCCTCCCATACTTTCAAAACAATAATCTCTAAACCTTTATTAAATAGCAATGCATTTGCATAAGTAGTGAACTCTTCTTTTATTAGTTCAATTGGGAAACCAAAGGTCTGATAAAAATAAAATGCATTAAATATAACACTGGATTCTATTCCTTGTTTTACTTTTACAAAATCAGTTTCCCACGGATGTTTTTCAATTGCTTTCTTTAATTCTTTCAACCCCCTTTCCAATGTTCTCCCAAAATTTTTTTCTTCTTTTTCCAATTCGTCAAAGATAAAATCTTGGTTTTCTTTCAATTCCGGATAAATATCGTCATAAATTTTTATAACTTCTTTTGTCAAGCCCGCGCAAAACTCTTTTTCAATGCCCAATAATTTTCCATATCGCACCGTCCTCCTTATAAGCCGCCGCAAAACATACCCTCGCCCCACATTAGACGGCGCCAGTCCTTCGGCCAAAATAAAAGTTGATGTTTTAATATGGTCAGCAATAATTCTTAATGCCTTTATTTTCTCCTCATTTGACATTTTGTCATTTGGATTTGATTTGACATTAGTCATTAGGATTTTGACATTTTCAATAATCGGCTGGAATAACTCTGTCTCATAAACATTACCTTTGCCTTGCAAAATCGCCGCCACTCTCTCCAACCCCATTCCCGTGTCAACATTCTTCTGCCCCAATGCCACAAACTCATACTCTTCTTCCCCAACTTTTAACTTTGAACTTTTAACTTTTAACTGTTTATTGTATTGCATAAAAACATTATTCCAAATCTCCACCCATCGTTTATCTGTTGGCTCAAAAACCGCTGGAGCGGAAATATCGCCTGTCCAATAAAACATCTCGGTATCGGGTCCGCAGGGCCCGGTTTTGCCAGCCGGACCCCACCAATTATCTTCCCGGCCAAGATATTTTATTTTTTTTTCGGAAACGCCCAAGCACTGCCAAATCTCATAAGATTCAGTGTCTTTTGGTATTCCCTCCTCTCCATCCTTCGCTCCTTCAGAGCTTCGGCCTGGCAAGCCTTCAAAAACCGTGAAAGCCAATTTTCCCAGCGGAATGTTTAACTCCTTGGTTAAAAATTCAAAGCTCCACTCAATTGCTTCACGCTTAAAGTAGTCACCTAAGCTCCAGTTGCCTAACATCTCAAAAAAAGTTAAATGCGTCGCGTCGCCCACATCGTCAATGTCGTTGGTTCTTATACATTTTTGCGAATTAACCAATCGCCTGCCCAAAGGGTGTGTTTCACCCAAAAGATACGGCACCAATGGGTGCATACCGGCCGTAGTAAAAAGCACGGTTGGGTCGTTTTCTGGAATCAAAGGAGCCGAAGGTATAATCTTATGCCCCTTTTTCTCAAAAAATTTCAAGTATTTTTCTCTTAATTCTTTAGCGGTTAAGTCGCTTAACATTGTTTTTTGATTTTCTTGTCCAAAAAATCAGATTCCTTTAATCGGGATTGAAGTAAAATGGACTGAAAAGTTCCATGAGGGATTTGTTTTTTAGTCATCTTAACAATAACTGTTCTAATTGAAGAACCAGATTTGCGAAACTTTGCATGCGAACCTTTTTGTGAAATAAAAAAGAAGCCCTGCTATTTGAGGACTCTGATAACTATTTTCAAATCAACAGGTTTAGGCATATTGGAATTCAGACGCAACTATGTCTGGTCGTTCCACTTTAACTGCTTTGGAGAGAGGCATGTCCTCAAAATATAATTCTAAAGCTTCCTGCAAACTCTTCAGGGCTTCTTTTTTTGTGTCGCCAAAGCTGGAAACCCCGGTATTGAGATTCCACGAAACATAGTCCTTACCCTCTTTCCAAACAATATTTTTTAAAGCAATTTTGTTCATATAGCGAAAAATTAACTTACATCATGAGAGTGTAGAAAAACCTATTTTTGTCATTCTGAACACATTCACTTCGTTCAGTGTAAACTCCGTGAAGAATCTCGTTCTGACGCGGTTTTTACCTTGCCGGAGATTTCTCGCTAACGTTCGGAATGACATTTTCAGGGGTTTTTCTACGCTCTCATCATTATTGTATAGATAGAGAAAAAATAAGTCAAATTGGATTGCATTATTGCTTACGAAGGGGAAGATGTTGTTTTACTTAATAATGCCAACTTCTTTTTTTAGCGCTTGAATTTTAACAAACGAATTATTGATGCTATCCTCGGAAATTGCCTTGTTTCTTATGGCTTCCAAGATTGCATCTCGGCCGCGATAAGGGGCTGTTTCGTCGTAGGTCTGCACATTATTGGAAATTATCAATAAATCGCAGCCAGCCGACACCATTTTCACAGCAGATTGCTCCAGAGTGTAGTTTTGCGAAATAGCGGCCATTTGCAAATCATCGCAGACAACCAAGCCCTGAAAGCCCAGGTTCTGCTTTAAAATTTGCCCAATGAAAATATTTGAAAAAGTTGCCGGAAATTCAGGGTCAATGTTTTTATTAACAAGGTGCCCCACCATCACGGTTTTAGCCAAACCGCTTTTGAACAACTCCTGAAAAGGCCAAAGCTCCGGGGACTTATAGCTTTCGGTTATATCCGTAACGCCATTGTGGCTGTCAGCTTGAGAACTGCCGTGGCCGGGAAAATGCTTGATTGAGGTTATGATTTTGTATTGTTCCAAACCCTTAATAAAAGCAGCGGCCTGCTCAATAACTTTTTGGGGCTGGCTGGAAAAAGAGCGACCGAGTTTGGCGATAATTGGATTTTGCGGGTTGACATTAACATCAACTACTGGCGCAAAATCAAAATTAAATCCCAAGTCAAAAAGCTCTTGCCCGAGATTGCGGGCGATTTCTTCGGTTTGTTGGATTGATTGTTTGCCCATCTGCTGCGCCGAAGGAATGGCCATAAACCCGTATTCGGGCTTTAAGCGATTAACCATTCCGCCCTCAACATCAACAGCTACGAAAAGCGGAATATCCGAATGGCTTTGCAAATCAACAATAAGCTTTTTTGTCTGAGCCGCATTAACTATGTTTCTGGGAAATGCCTGCGAAGGAACATCAAAATCAAACAAAACAATGCCACCGGGCTTCAAGTCAGCCAATGCCTTGCCAATAAAGGACTGTTCTGAAAAATCAACCCCCCTGAATCCAACAATAAGCATCTGGCCGATTTTTTCTTTTAACTGCACATCAGCCGAGCTGTTTTCATCGGGCACTTGAGAATCGCCCACAACAGCCAAAGGCAACTGGTTGGTTTGTGGCGGCTTTTCTTTGTTATTCAAAACCGGCGACAAAAAATAACCAGCCGCCGCCACCACAACAAAGGCTGAAACCGTCAAAACATTCCTAAAATTTTTTTTGAGGAACAGCTTGAAATTCATCGTATTTTTTATTTTATTAGGACTTACGGGTTTGGGCAAAGCTTTCTTAACGGCAGGGGTCAGATTTGCAGGGGTCAGACCCCTTTTAATCTTGCATGCAGTTTTTGAGGGGTCTGACCCCTGCAAATCTGACCCCTGCCTAACTGCCCAAACCCGTAAGTCCTATTTATAATGGTTGGGGTATAAGAGAATTGTAAACTTCAAGATATTTTTGCGTCATTGCTTCGGCTTTAAACATTTTTGCGGTTTCTATGGCGGCGGCAGCCATTACCGCTCTTTTTTCTTTATCTTGAACCAGCTTGTTAATCTTAAAAGACATCTGGCGTACGTTGTTTACCAAATAACCGTTCTGGTTATTTTTAATAATCTCGGGCGCCACGCCAACAGGAAAACTAACAGGTATTAAACCCTGCGACATCGCCTCAATCAGCGATAAACAAAAACCCTCATAGCGGCTTGGATTGATGAAAATGTCGCCATAATGCTTTTTCAAAACTTTGGGTATGTGACGCCGTTTTAAATTAGGGTGAAAAATTGTTTTAGGTATTTCTTTAAAAACCTGGCTGTAAATGTCGGCCTTTTCCGTTAAACCAATAATTGTCTTATCTAATTGAGGAAAAGCCCTCATAATATAAATCATTCTGGTGACGCCTTTTAGCTTCACAGTGAAAGCATCCTCACCTATTCGGCCCAAATAGACAAGCCCGGCTTGCTTTTTAATTCTTTTTCTGGGCCTTATTTTAAACCAAAAATTTTCTATGCCATTCCAGATAACCGCTATTTTTTCAACTGGTACGTCATTTTTAATCAATTCCTTTTTGACATTTTCAGAGGTGGCTATAACCTTTCGGCTATTTTTAGCCACATGAAATTCAATCCGACTGACATCGCGAATTGGCTGGATGAGAGGATTTAAACAATCAACAATTCCTTTATCTTTTAATTCGCTGAAAATTTTTGCTAACTCGGAGTGCTCTTTAGCCAAACCCTTCAGGGTAGGCACATACTTTAAAAAACCATAAGCGGTTGAGCCAAACATTGAAATTACAGGAACATTGCTGTGCAAGAAGGCCAAAGCCGTATAAGTAGTGCCCTGAATAATATCGTAAGAAGAAATATCCTTTTTGCGCTCAATCAAAGAGAAAAAGAACAGAATATTTCTAATGCCCTTGAGTAAAGGGTGGAAATAACCTAAATCCTCCTCGGGGTAAACATTGTTCACCTCAACGGCTGCCCGTTTCAAACCCTTAATAGTGATGTTGTTGATATAATGGGCGCCGGTTTTGAGCTTGCGGGCCTGATGTATGTAAAGAATTTTCATAGCGCCAAGGAAGTATATAATAAAAAGCGCCCGGACAGCGCTTGTTCCTTTTGAAATATCTGAAATTATTTAAGTATAGCACAAAAATTATATTTTTTCCAGACCCTGTGGTTAAAAAACTAAATTTTGCGAGCGAAAACTAATTTTTTTGAAATGCTTATCAAGATAACTTCAGCTAATGCAAAAGCTAAAATCATAAGCCACTCAACAAGATTCAAGGGCCGGGTGGCTAATAGTTTTTGCAAAGGCGGCAAGTAAACAGCGGCTAACAATAAAATAAAACTTATGATAACCCCTCCGGTTAGATAGCGATTAGAAAAAATGTCCTTTCTAAAAATTGTTCGTTTAAACGAGCGCACGCTGAAAGCAAAAGTCAAAGAATCAAGGCACATCAAAGCAAAAACCATGGTGCGCGCCTTAGCAATGTCGCCAAAAAAATCCCAGAAGAATAAAAACGACAAAAAAGCCGCAAAGCCGGTGATAACAAAAACAGAAAACATCCATTGCCACAAATCCTTATTTAAAATCGGCTCTTGGGGGCTTCTTGGCTTCTCTTCCATAATGCCTTCGGTTTCCTGCTCCGTGGTTAAAGCAATATCGGGCAGGCCGTCTTCCACTAAATTTATCCAAAGAACTTGCGCGGCTAAAAGAGGCAAGGGCAGGCCCATAGCCATGCTGGCTAAAAACAAAAGAAGTTCGGAAAAATCATCAGCCACCAAATACGCGAAGACCTTGCGAATGTTTTCAAAAATCACTCTTCCTTGTTCAATCGCTTTAACAATGGTTTTGAAATTATCGTCCAACAAAACCAAGTCCGCCACTTCTTTAGCCACATCCGTGCCCGAACCAACTGCCACGCCAATGTCAGCGGCTTTAAGCGCCGGAGCATCATTGACGCCGTCGCCAAGCATTGCTACCACCTCGTTATTTGCTTGCAAAGCGCTAATGATGCGCAATTTATGATTAGGCGAAACCCGAGCGTAAATGGAGATATGCTTGGATTTTTCCTGTAAGTCAGCGGCAGTGAGCGCTTCAATTTCTTTGCCATCTAATATATTGTGGTCTTGGGCTGATAAACCGATTTCCTGAGCAATAGCTTGAGCAGTAAGTTTATGGTCGCCAGTAACAATAATTGTGCGAATGCCGGCTTTTTTAGTAATTAAAATTGATTCCTTGGCATCAGGCCGAAGCGGGTCTTTTAGAGCGATAAAACCAACGAGTGAAAGTTTTTTTACCAAATCATTCAGATTTTGATATTTTGCCGCAACATCGCAATCCCTATGGCCGCAAGCAAGCACCCGCAGACCTCTTTGCGTGAGCGCTTCCATTTTTTTGAGCAATTGCAACGATTGTTCGTTGCCGAGTTTTTCTTTTCGGCCGTCAATGTCTAAATCAATTGAACGCGCGATAATTTCTTCAGGAGCGCCTATAACATAAAGCGCGCTTTTGTTGTTATTAACATAATGCAAACTAGCCGCATATTTAAGGTCTGAATCAAAACTTAGCCGGTCAAGCAAGGGGTATTGTTCTTCTAAGTCCTTTTTATTTAAGCCCGCTTGCATTCCCGCTAAAAGCAAGGCCTGTTCAGTTGGTTTTCCCCGCACCACCCATTCTTGCAATTCTGCTTCCGGGTTTTCCACAAAGGCCTCGTTGGCTAAAACCGCGATTTTTAACGCGGAAATATGCGATTCTAACCCATTAACATTTTCTTCTTTAGCCAGACCGATTAAAAAATTATTGTTATTATTGACATCTCTATTGGCGCCCGATATTTTCATATTTAGCCCAAGTGACGTCTCTTTCATTTCTTGGCTGAATAATTCTCTGGTGCTTGTCAAAATATGACTCACCTGCATTTTACCTTCAGTTAAAGTGCCTGTTTTATCAGTGCAAACAACAGTTATTCTGCCTAATGTTTCGGTGGCAACAAGTTTTCTAACTAAACCATTTTGTTTAAAAATTTGCCGCATTCCCAAAACCAATATAACAGTAATGGCCGGAAGCAGGCCTGAAGGCGTGGCTGAAACCGCCAAAGCCAACGAAGCGACAAAAATATCGGCAAAAGATTTCTGCGTGAAATAGCCGATAACAACAATGACAAGAATAACAGAAAGAATAAAAGCGCCGACAAGTTTGGAAAGCGATAAAATTTTCCGCTGCAGCGGGGTTTTGCGCTCTTTTGTTTTTTGCAGAAGCGAGACAACTTCGCCAATCTCCGTATTTATGCCTGTTGAAACAACAATTATTACTGCTTGGCCCTCCTCAACGATTGTGCCCATAAAAACCATATTGCTTCGTTCCGGAAGCGGCGTTTGTTCGCTGAGAGTATCAACAAACCTCTTCTCAACCGCTTGCGATTCGCCGGTTAAACCTGCTTCGTTTATTTTCAAGCCCCTTGATTGAATAATCCGCCCGTCAGCCGGCGCTTTGTCGCCGGCTCGCAAAAACACCACATCGCCCATCACTAAATCATCGCTGTCAATTTCTTTTTCATTGCCGTCTCTTTTCACCCTGGCTTTAATCTTGACCATTCTTTTCAAAACCAACAATGACTGATTGGCTTTGTTTTCTTGATAAAAACCAACTAAGATATTGATTAACAAAACAACAACAATAAAAACACCGTCAGAGTAATGCTTTAGTAAAAAAGAAATAACAACCGTTGTCAAAAGAATATACATTAAAGGATTGTTGAATTGGCTAAAAAAAAGTCGGAGTTTAGAAAGCGGCCTTTCGGAAGGCAAAACATTTTTGCCGTTTTTTTCCAATCGCCAAGCGGCCTCCTGGCTTGTTAAGCCATTTGGCGAACTTTTGGTTTGCGCAAAAACCTCAGTTAAAGAAATTGTCTGCCAATTTTTTTGCATATAGTTTGAGAGTGTAGAAAAACCCCTAAAAATGTCATTCCGAGCATTAGCGAGGAATCTCCGGCAAGGTAAAAACCGCGTCAGAA
>CAYVXQ010000037.1:0-8316 GCA_964454625.1 uncultured Candidatus Saccharibacteria bacterium | reverse complement strand
TGTCAAGTTTGGCGATAGATAACCATATAAATACATATTATTTTTAGTTGACAACTATTTTTTTTAGAGTGATACTGAAAATAGCACATCTTTTTTAACAAAAAGGCGGTGAAGTCGGGTGAAGGCATTAACATTAACTTCAGAGCAAGAACTAACCTTTTATGTAACTAAAATACGCAAGATTCCTCGTTTAAACCCGGCGCAAGAAAAAGAGCTCTTTTTAAAATTAAAGGACAGAAAAGAACGTTTGAACGAACTCCTTGGGGAAATTTTTCCCGATGAGATGAAAGGAATTTCCAGCAGGCCACTAAAAAGAGGCAGGTCTGTTGGCGAGTTTAATGCAGAAACACGGAGAAAAACAGGAAGATTGGTTGAACAACTGATTCAATTGGGAAAAGAAATACCTGAATTTATTCGGGGAAATGGATTTTCCCTTCAAGAGATAAGCGCTAAAGTTGCAGAAGCAAATATTTTAGACATTGAAATAGAGGGTTTAAAACATAAAATCGCAGAGGCCAACTTATTGTTAGTTGTAAAAGCGGCAAAAGGCTATTTAAAGAATTATTTTCTTTCTGCTTTTGACCTGATTCAGGAAGGCAACATAGGGCTTTTAAGGGCAATAGATAGATTTAAAGTTGAAAAAGGTTATAAGTTTTCAACTTATGCCTTTTATTATATAAAAAAGGAAATTCGGACGGCTATTAAGAATCAAACTCACTTAATCCGCAAGCCGGAAATTATTTTTAAGGTCCACGCGCAAGTTATTAAAGCCAAGGAAGAAATTGAAAAAAAGCAAGAAAGAGAGGTTGCGCCAAAAGAGATTGCTGATTTTCTTAATATTTCAGAAGAAGTTGTTTCCGGAATTTTGCAGAGCTTTCAGAGGCCAATTTCTTTGCAGTCATTTGTTTTTGAGGAATCAAAGGGCGACAGAGAAAGAACCTTTGAAGACTTTTATCCCGCTAAAACACCTTTACCAGAAGAAGAAACAGTAGAAAGAATTCGCGCTCAAACAATTGAACAGGCCTTGGCGATTTTACCTGAACCAGGGGCTGAAGTTATAAGGTTAAGGTATGGCTTAAAAGATGGTAACGCCTTATCTCTTAGAGAGATTGGGGAAATTTTAGGCATTTCTCATCAAGGAGCTAAAGATATAGAACGAAAATCTTTAGCAATTCTTAGGGAATCGCCAAGAGCGAACTTTCTGAAAGATTTTTATTAATTAAAGGATAGTCCGTAAAAGGGACTATCCTCATTTTTTATCGCTCAATCAAGCCGCGGCTTTTATTTGTTTCATTAAATTTTCACCAATCAAAAAAGGACTAATTGGTTTTTTGGCACTTAACCAAGTAGTCCTTTTAGATATTTTATTCGTACATACTATCTACCATCCCTGATAAATTTTAAGTTGAACAATAATGCGATGATTTGAAACTAACGGGAATGTTTGTTATTATACAAGCAATATGGCGAAGAATACGGCAAAAACAAAAAAAATCACGATTGACAAAAAATATCTTTGGGATTATGAGTTGCCCAATAACTGGCAGCCCAAAACAAAGGGGGAGTGGCTTTGGTTATTGGAAAGAAAAATCAATTATGACGACTGGCGGGGGATTACCAAGGAAATTTTAAAAAAATATTTTCCGGGCCTAAAGAAACAAATAGACCCGGGCCGAAAAATGATCATTGATGCCTATTTGGAAAAATATGCTTAATTTATTAGAGCCAATTCAAAAAAAAGCACTGGACTTATTTGGGCAGTCGCCTTTGCGAGAGAAATTTTATTGGACAGGCGGAACTTTGTTGTCAACCGTCTATTTGCAGCACCGTAAGTCAGAGGATTTGGATTTTTTTACTGATAAACCCTTTACCTACCGAGAAGTGGCAAACTTTGCGCATCATCTAAAAAAAGAGTTGGGGCTGAAAAATATTCAAGAGAAAAAAATTTATGACCGCTGGGAGTTTTTGATTAACAATGGCGAAAAATTGAGAATTGAATTTGTTTTATACGAATTTTCCAATCTAAAACCGCGAAAAAAATGGTATGGTATTTTTATTGATTCTTTAGACGACATAGCAGCCAATAAAACAATGACGCTTTTTGAAAGAAATACGCCGAAGGATTTAGTGGATTTATATTTCCTCATCAAAAAAAAGAAATATCAAGTGCCTGAACTTTTGAAATTAGCCAAACAGAAATTCGGATTGTCGGTAAATGAGATAGGGTTTTTTTCAGAGACAATGAAGGGGCAAAAATTTTTAAGCGACATTCGTCCTTTTTTGCTGGCAAAAAACAAGAAAAAGCTGATTGAGGATATAAAGAGTTATTTTAAAAAACAAGCGGCTCTGTGTTTGCATTTTATTATTGATTGAAACGGAATCAATCGTATCCAAGTCGGTGAACGTATCCGCCTCGTGACCCACACCAGAAGTTTCGAAGTAAAGGTCAGCGATATCAGACGATATCAGACCTTCAAAGAGATGATCGGCGTGGAGCCATGGGAACGGATCGCTCCCGACTCGAGGTCGCGCGACGAAGTGCTTGCCTTGTTTAAGCAGATTTACCCTGCGGACAAGGAGAAGCTCGACGTTGTTGTACTCGAGTTCGCCCAGATCGGAAAGTAGCTAAACCTTCCTCAAAGCCCAGTTGGCACACGCCATCTGGGCTTCTTTATTTCACCAACAATAACTTTATACCGACGACCCCATATTTTTCTTGTTCTTCTTTTGAATAAATTTTTTCAACTTCCATTTTATGTTTGTATGATAGCATGGCAACGCGGAGTTTTCAATGTTTTGGTTTTGTAAAGCCCGGCCACGCATTTTTGGCGAGCGGGCAAAAAGTGGAAGGGGGTTTTAGGGGGAGGGAAGCTTTTTGCCCGCGAGCGTCAAACTGCCTCCGCCTGCTCGTTCAGAGCAGAATGCCGAAACAAAATTTTCTTCCTCCTTATTTGAATTTTTTTGGGGGCGCGCGGAGCAGTCAATTCCGAACAAGTTAGTTTTTGTGCTCCCGGAGGGATTCGAACCCCCAATAACGGCTTCGAAGGCCGTTGTGATATCCATTTCACCACGGAAGCCCTATACAAATCTTATACAAATCTTACCTTTCTTATACAAATCTTACCTTAAAAGTTGAAAAAAATCCATTTTTAAGGCAAAATAGAGGAAATGATTAATGTCTAAATCTTAATGTCTAATAAAATTTCCAATGTCCAATAACAAATGCCAAACGACCTTGATGACTTTTGATGTTGGACATTTAACATTTTATTTGACATTAGACATTAGGATTTAGACATTTTATTTATGGACATTCCTGCTGAAATCAAAAAAACCTTAAGCATTCTCCAAAATAGTGGCTATGAGGCCTACATTGTTGGCGGCTGCGTGCGCGACCTTTTGCGCGGTATTAGTCCCAACGATTGGGATATTACCACCAATGCCATTCCTGAAAAAATTCAGGCGGTTTTTGCTAATGCCGGCTATAAAACATTTTATGAAAATGCCTTCGGCACTGTTTCAATTATCACTGATTCAGAAGACCAAGCATTAAAAACAATTGAAATAACCCCATTCAGAGTGGAATCAAAATATACTGACAAGCGCCACCCCGATAAAGTGAAATTCGCCAAAACACTAAAAGAAGACCTGTCGCGCAGGGACTTTACAGTGAATGCAATAGCGCTCGCCATAGGCGAGAAATCCGAAACTCTAAACTCTAAATCCGAAACAAATCCAAAATCCAAAATTCAAAACCTAAAACGAAACTACCAACTACCAACTACCAACTACCAACTAATAGATTTATTTAACGGTAAGGAAGATTTAGAAAATAAAATCATTAGAGCAGTGGGTAAGCCAGAGGAGCGGTTTGAAGAAGACGCTTTGCGCTTAATGAGGGCCGTGAGATTCGCCGCTACTTTAACCTCGGACTATCTCTGGGAGATTGAAGAAAAAACCAAATCAGCCATTGAAAAATCAGCCGCGCTTTTGCAATACATCTCTCAAGAAAGAATCCGCGATGAATTGGTAAAAATAATTATGAGCCCCAATGGCGCTTGCGGATTAGAACTACTACGACGACTCGGTCTCTTGCGTTATGTTTTGCCCGAATTGGAAGAGGGCTTTGCCATAGAGCAGAACAAACACCATGTTTTTCAAATTTACAGCCACAACCTGCTTTCTTTGCATTATGCCTGCCGCAATAATTTTACTTTAGAAGTGCGCCTGGCCGCTTTACTGCACGACATTGCCAAACCCAGAACTAAAAGGGGCGAGGGCGAAAACGCCACTTTTCATAACCACGAGATTATCAGCGCAAAAATGGCTGAAAAAATTCTCCGCCGGCTTTGCTTTCCTAAAAAACAATCTGAAAAAATAATTAAATTAGTCAGGTTTCATTTGTTTTATTATAATGTTGATGAAGTTGGCGCTTCGTCAGTGCGCCGACTTATGCGCAACATAGGACAAGAAAATATTGAGGACTTATTACAGGTTAGGAAAGCCGACCGCATCGGCTCGGGCGTACCCAAAGCCGAGCCGTATAAACTGCGGCACTTGAAATATCTGTTTGACAAAGTTCGCCAAGACCCAATAGCTCCTAAAATGCTGGCAATAAATGGCCAGGATATAATGAAACTTTTGAATATCCAACCCGGTCCAAAGGTAGGACACATTTTGTCCTATCTGTTGTCCCAAGTGTTATCCCAACCAGAAAAAAATAAAAAGGACTTCTTAGAACAAGAAATCAAAAAATTAGGGACCTTACCCGACCAGGAATTGCAAAAATTAGCAAACCAAGCTAAAAAAGAAGTTGAGCAAGTGGAAACCAAACGAGACGAAATGACCAAACAAAAGTATTGGGTTACTTAATAGTTAAAAGTGAAAAATGAAAAATTAAAAATTGATAAAAGAAAAATAAAAGATGATTGACCCCAGCGATTTTCAATTTTTAATTTTCAAACGGAGCGTAGTGCAACAGCAGCATACACCCCTCGGGCGGGTGCAATCTGGGTGCAATTCCCGGCGCTCCGAAATAGAAACGCGGCAAAATCCCAGTAAAAATTTGCATTTTGCAAAAAAATGTGCTAATATATTTTCAATAAGTAGGGATTCTCAGTTTCCCGCTCTTTCTCTGAAAAGGACGGACTCCTTAGCCATACGTTATTTCATAGCCGGGAGAGTTAGTTGGGTCGGGCTAGACCCTACAAAGTTTGTTCATCAAACGCACACCAAGAGAAAAGGTCGCCCTACCCAGCCATCCGCATCAGGCGGGTGGCAAATCCTAAATCCTAACATCTGAATCCTAAAAATTAGAGTTTAGAGTTTCGTATTTAGAATTTTACTAAACTTGAAAAGTTTAGTTGTTATATGGCTAAGAAGTTATACGTTGGCAGTTTATCATATAGCACAACTGAAGACGGCTTAAAGGATTTTTTCGCTAAAGTCGGTTCAGTGGTATCGGTTGCTATAATCACTGACAAAATTTCCGGCCGCTCCAAGGGTTTTGGCTTTGTGGAAATGTCCACTGAAGAGGAAGCAGCCAAGGCAACTGAAACCTTGAACGGTGCCGAATTAGATGGCCGTGCCATTTCTGTGGCCGAAGCCCGACCAATGACCGAGCGACCAGCCCGTAATGGCGGCGGCTTTGACAGACGAGGCGGCGGCTTTGACAGAGATCGCGGCGGACGCGGCAATAGCCGCTGGTAAGCTGTGAGTTTTATACGAAAAACCCGTTCTGATTTATCAGAGCGGGTTTTTTAGTTTTTTAAATCAAATGAAACGGTTGCAATTGATTCTGTTGTCCTTTTTGTTATAATGAGAGCGTAGAAAAACTTATTTTTGTCATTCTGAACACATTCACTTCGTTCAGTGTAAACTCCGTGAAGAATCTCGTTCTGACGCGGTTTTTACCTTGCCGGAGATTCCTCGCTAACACTCGGAATGACATTTTTAGGGGTTTTTCTACGCTCTCATAATACCAAAATGCTATTAGAAAAAACTCTATCAACAACTCAATATGTGGTAAAAAATAGCCACCAAGTAAGAATCAATAAAGAAGCGATTTTAAAAATAGCGAAAAAAATCGCGAAAAAGCCGAGGCCGCTCTGGGCTAATATTTTTCATTTCCAAGGCAACACCGAACAGACCGCTCAATATATTTTTATATTAGACTCTTTAAACTTTTGTTTCTGGGCCAATAAAGGAAAAGAAAGGTGGACCATAAAAAATGGCTCAAAAACAATTAATGGCTACTTTGCTTTGGCTCTAACTTTGAAAAATTCTTTCAAAAAATATCCGCTTTCAAACGCAATGTTTTTAGCCGACATCAAGCGCCAAACATTAAAAGAAATTTTCGCTTCTTGCAACAGTCAGACAATTCCTTTGTTTGAGGAACGTTATCAAATTATACGTCAAATCGGGCAGGTATTAAGCAAAAAACACCAGGGCCAGGCCGCCAATCTTATCAAGCAAGCTGAAAATAGCGCTCAAAAATTAGTAGAAATCGTTGTGCGGAATTTTTCGTCTTTTCGCGACACAGCTGTTTACCAAGGCAAAAAAATCTATTTACTTAAACGGGCGCAACTTTTAGCCAGCGATCTTTGGGGCGCTTTTAAAGGACAGGGCTTGGGTAGATTTAACGACATTGAAAAACTCACTTGTTTTGCTGATTATAAAATTCCGCAGATTCTTTATTACTTTGATGTTTTAGAGTATTCGGACAAACTTTTGCTTAAAATTAAAAACGAAAAACTCATTCCAGCTGGTTCGCAAGAAGAAATTGAAATCCGCGCCAACACGATTTGGGCAGTTGAAGAAATTAAACAGACATTATCGGCCCAAGGTTACGGCTTGCCGTCTTTTCAGATTGACTGGCTTTTGTGGAATTTAGCGCAAAAAATCAAAATGCCAACGGCCTACCACAAAACCCGAACAATCTACTACTAATTAACAGTTTATCCACAGCTTATCATAATGCAATTCAAAATTATTCAACAGTCAAAAAAATCACGGGCCCGGCTAGGTATCATTGAAACAAGCCATGGGAGTTTGCCTACGCCGGCTTTTTTTCCAGTGGCCACTCAAGCAACCATTAAAACCTTAACAAGCGAGGATATTAAACAAATCGGCTACAAAGGAATTTTATGCAACACCTATCATTTACATCTACGGCCCGGAGAAAAAGTTGTTAAAAAAATGGGCGGACTGCATAAGTTTGCGAATTGGCCGAGAGTTGTTGTCACAGATAGCGGCGGCTTTCAAGTTTTTAGCTTAGGCAAGGGTATGGATCAGGGCGTGGGTAAGATAGCCAAAATTTTCCCCGGACCCAAACCAACTAAACCATTGCACATCAAGTGCGATCGCGCGCGAAGTGCAATGGTGCGAATTACCGAAGAAGGGGTGCATTTTCGCTCTCATTTAAACGGAACAAAACATTTTTTAGACCCGGAAAAATCAATCCAAATACAGTTTGATTTGGGCTCGGACATTATGTTTGCTTTTGATGAATGCACCTCTCCCTTGGATAATTTTGAATATACGCAAAAGGCAATGGAGCGCACTCATCGCTGGGCAGTTCGCTGCCTGAAGGCAGCGAACTGCCCAAATCCTAAATCCAAATACCTAAATCCTAAACAAATTTCTCGCTATGCGAGATCCCGCAAAGCGGGACAAAATTCAAGTTTCCAAAACTCAAAACAGGGGTTATTTGGAATTGTCCAGGGCGGGGAGTATAAAAAATTAAGGGAGCAAAGCGCTAAGTTTATTGGTGGCTTGGATTTTGATGGTTTTGGCATTGGCGGCTCTTTGGGCAAAACCAAAGAAAAAATGTATGAAATTTTAAGCTGGACAATCCCTCTTTTGCCTTCTGAAAAACCGCGGCATCTGTTAGGTATTGGCTATTTGGAAGACCTTGAACGTTCAATAAAAGCGGGTGTTGACTTGTTTGACTGCGTTTATCCAACAAGATTCGCCCGACATGGCATTGCTTTTGCTATCCGAGGAAGAATCAATCTTTGTCAAGCTAAATTTCTAACTGATAAACAGCCGATTGACAAAAACTGCTCCTGCCCAACTTGTCAAAATTACTCTCGGGCTTACATTAGCCACCTTTTCCGGGCCAAAGAAATAACAGCTCAGCGGCTTTTAACAATGCACAACCTCTGGTTTTTCAAACAATTCATTGATAAGATAAGAGAAAAAATAAGGTTAGGTAAAATTTAATATAATTAGAGGACTTACGGGTTTGCCCTTCAAATTGTCATTCTGAGGGCACCAGCCCGAAGAATCTGACGGCGATAGCCGTCATCTCTTCGA
>CAYVXQ010000036.1:0-8372 GCA_964454625.1 uncultured Candidatus Saccharibacteria bacterium | reverse complement strand
GCAGGAAAGACTATCAAATATAATTTGATAGAATCCTCAGAGGCCATACGCCGAAGCTATCGCGGCTATCAGCAATCAGCCGTCGGCTCACAGCTTAGAACATTTATTAGCTGGAAGCAGAAAGCTGAAAGCTGGAGGCGGCGTTAGCAAGATATGGTCCGAACTTTAGGGCGACCTAAAGAGTTCTGTCAATAGAGTTTTGCCGCTTTTTGGCAGAGATTAACAGATTGAGCGTAATCCCTTGCCGTGTAAGTTACGGCCCGCATGAAAGGTATAACGATCAGGGGACTGTCTCAACGAGGAGCCCGGTGAAAATGCAATTCCCGTGAAGATGCGGGATACCTGCAGCTAGACGGAAAGACCCCGGGAGCTTTACTATATCCAGATATTGAATACTGACATTAAATGCGTAGCGTAGGTGGTAGGAATTGAAGGTCGTCTCTCGGGGCGACTGGATCCGCCAATGAAACACCACCCTTCTAATGTTTTTGTTCTAATCCGCCTCAGGCGGAAACAGTGTTTGGTTGGTAGTTTAAGTGGGGCGCTTGCCTTTTGATGGTATGCTTCTCCGTTTTGCATACCAAGGGGGCTCCCGACAATAATGTCGGGAAAAATCTGACTATATGCTGGGACATCCGTGTATCCGGCACTACCTTTAATGGTAATAATGTGTCCGGTGCGGCTCGCTGTCGCTAAATCTATGGCGAGCCAACGGATAATCAGCAGGGAAGAAGGGAGTAAAAATGTTTAAATGAAGCTACGGTAAAAATATTATGGTTTAGATACGAGATGATAAAAAAAGAGATAGAAGAATTTAAGTAAATCCCCCTTACCCTCAGAGGCCATATGTCAGACGGCTTGAAATAGGGGTAAGAAAACCTTCGTTTTCTTGCCCAATAATTTAAGTTGAAGATATGGTCCGAACTCTATGGCGACATAGAGAATCGGTAATGTTGACACCAATAGCGCTCGTCAACTAATCCGATAATTAAAACTTTTTTCTATGAGGAGTAAAGAAGTTGAAAATTATAAACTTACTTTGAAGTTAAACCCAAGACAAAAAGAAATTCTTGTTGGTGTTTTATTGGGAGATGGCCATTTAGAAAGGCTGTATACTCCAACATTAGCGAGATTGAAAATAGAGCATAGCTTGAAACAAAAAGATTATGTTCATTGGCTTTATCAGGAATTCAAAAATTGGGTGAGAAGCGAACCAAAAATAAAACAGGTGAAAATTTTTGGCAAAATTTATTTTAACTATGGATTTTGCACACACGGACACCGATTATTGGGAAATTTTCACACGAAATTTTACAAGAACAAAATTAAAATTGTTCCTTGCGATATTTCTGATCTTCTTACTCCATTAAATTTAGCAGTTTGGTTTATGGATGATGGTTCCATCAAATCAAATAGGCACAAAGGAATTTTTCTGAATACTCAATCATTCAGTACTGAAGATGTTGAAAGATTGCAAAAAGCATTAAAGGAAAAATTCTTCATAGAAAGCACCACCAGAAGAGATAAAAATGGAAAACAAATTTATCTTGGTGGGATAAATGGAGAAAAATTAATTAGGTTAATAAGGCCGCACATAATTTCTTCTATGTTTTATAAGATTCCAAAAGTTTTAATTTAACATAATGCCTAAAAAGTAACGGAGGCGTTTAAAGGTTGGCTAGCTCCGGATGGAAATCGGAGCGATAGGGTAAAGCCAAAAGCCAGCTTTACAGTGAGGCGTACAAGCCAAACTGTTGCGAAAGCAGAACTTAGTGAACCGACCCTAATTAATAGGATTAGGGAAGATAATCGGCTAAAAGTTACCCCGGGGATAACAGGCTAGTAGAGCCCGAGAGTTCATATCGACGGCTCTGTTCGGCACCTCGATGTCGGCTCATCATATCCTGGAGGTGGAGAAGCTTCCAAGGGTTGGGCTGTTCGCCCATTAAAATGGTACGTGAGCTGGGTTCAGTACGTCGCGAGACAGTACGGACCCTTTCTACTGCAGGCGTCGAATATTGAGGGGAGTTCTAAGTAGTACGAGAGGACCCTTAGGAGCCAACCTCTGGTGTACCAGTTGTGCCGCCAGGCGCATTGCTGGGTAGCCACGTTGGTAAGGGATAAGCACTGAAAGCATCTAAGTGCGAAGCCCACCCCAAGATTAATATTCTTAGATCCCCCGGAGACGACGGGGTTGATAGGCTCTAGGTATAAGGGCAGCAATGTCTTCAGCCGAGGAGTACTAATTGATCAATTATTGGGTATTTTTACGGTTAGCAATCATTGAGGAACATTTTAAAGAAAGTTTTTTCGTTCCATTAATATTTGTCCATTGATAAGGCGATTATACCGAAGGTGCTCCACCCGTTCCCATTCCGAACACGGAAGTGAAATCCTTCAGGGCCGATGATAGTCCTTTTGGGTCAAAGTAGGTCGTCGCCTTATCAATGGATAAATAAACATTAAAAAAAGGAGGTTTTAAAATTGAAAAGATTGGCTTGGTTTTTTATGTTGTTTTTTTATTGTTTTTTTACTATACCAATATGGCATATTTTTGCTCTTTTATTTTTTCAAGAAGCGCGCATAGATAAAGAATTGCGTTGCAATCAGCCCCAGTAAAACGGGGCTTTCGCTTTTATGATTTTAGGTTATAATGCAGTAAAAGCGAACTCATAGCGAGTAACGACCTGTTTGTCATCCTGAGGGTAATCCCGAAGGATCTCAATGGTTGAGACCCTTCGGCTATCGCCTCAGGGCGACACTGCGTGTCGGATTCTTCGCCTGCTGGCTCAGAATGACAGCAAGGGGAACCGCTGTTTAAAAGGTTCTTCTTGGCTTTATGGCGTATACTCGCTACGACTTAAGCAGTAAAACGCTATGAAAAAACGACTAAAGTTTTTTATTATTATACTTTTACTTGCCGGACTTTTTATTTTATTTAATAGATTTGCCGCCGATTTTTTTAAAAACACGACTTATAAAATCTCCGCTCCTATTCAACATATTGTTTGGAAAACAGGCGATTGGGTTTCTGACGTAATGGTTTTACCTTTTCGCTTTAATAATCTTCTTTTAGAAAATCAACGGCTGATAAAAGAGAATTTATTGTTAAAAAATGGGCTTGTTAAAATAAATTATTTAAACGACGAAAATGCCGCTTTAAGAGCCGCTTTAAAAATTTCCATTGAGCAGAAATTACAGCTGGCTTTGGTTGATGTTTTAGCCAAAGACCCTCAGGGAGATTTTTTAGTCATCAGTAAGGGCAAAGAAGACGGTTTGATTGAGGGTCTGGCAGTTATTACTGCTGAAGGAGCGCTAGTGGGAAGAGTAGAAAAGATTTTTGATAATTTTTCTGAAGTGCTTTTAATTACCGCAAAAAAAAGTTCTTTTGATATAGAAATCCAGCAGGAAAACGAGGACATTTTGGCTATGGCTAAAGGAGGAGGGGGGCAAGTCCTGTTTTTTGAATTAGTTCCTCAAGATGTTGTCATTGAAAACGGCTATCTAATTAAAACAACTGCCTTGACTGGCAAGTTTCCCAAAAACATCATTATTGGCGAGGTTTCTGAGCTTCAAAAAGGCGAGGCCGATTCTTTCCAGCGCGGCCGAATTTCTCCTTATTTTCTCAAAGGCCGTCTCGTTCAATTGTTTGTGGTAATTAATCACTAAAAAACACAGAATACAGAGCATAAAACACAAACAAAACACAATCTCCAAAGCACAAAGCACAAACGGATTTAATTAGTTTGTGTTTTGAAAATTGTGTTTTGTGTTTTAGAATTTGTGCTTTTTCTAATAATAAAGGTCTCGTGAAAAGCATCTTGTCTTTATTTCTCTTATATCGCTAATGAATATAGCTTATTGGAAGTATTTTATCTGGTTTTTGCTTTTATATCTTTTGCTTATCATCCAAGTGAGTTTTCTGCCTCATTTGAGCATTAAGGGAGTGGTGCCTGATTTGCTTTTCCTTGTTGTTTTTTTCTGGATTTTTTTAGCCCCTGAGGAAAAAAAATTCATTTACGTTTTGTCGCTTTTAACGGGATTGTTGTTGGAAAATTATTCTAACTTGCCCGTTTTCGGTTTATGGGTTATTACATTATTCTTTGCTGTTTTGTTGGTTAAAAAGTTAGGTTCAATTATGCAGGGGCTCAATTTTGTTTCTTTGCTTATTGTTTTTTCGGCTGCTTTTTTATGGTTTAAATTTTTCCCGTTCATTTTAACTTTCTTTTTTACTTTATGCCAAAAAAAGATTCTGTTGTCTCCCTGGACTTTTTCATGGCAGGGCATAGTTCTTAACTGGAGTTTAGATTTAATAATAGTTATTTTTTGTTTCTATCTCTATGAATTTTTTCATAAAAGAAAGAGCTAAAGAAATTGACATTGAAGATATTTTTTTAGACAAATTGGCTCAGCAAACGGAGCGAAGCCATTTTGTTTCCAGTAAAAAATTAGAGGTGCCGCTGGCTAAAAAAGGATTTTTTTCTTTGTTTATTTTTGGTTTTGCCATTTTTATTTTTTTAGCCAGTTCTACTTTTTATTTACAGGCGCAAGGCAAGGCAAAATACGAATCATTGGCTCAGCAAAATAAATTCATCAATTTTAATTTAGCGGCTGAAAGGGGCTTAATCTATGACCGCAACTTAACTCCTTTGGTGAAAAACGAATCAACCTTTGCTCTTTGGTTAAAAAAATCAGAGTTATCCGAAACGGATTTAAACGATATTTTAGCCCAAGTGGCACCTGTTATTAACAAACCGATTTATTTCCTTTCGGAACTGATAGAAAGAAACACGCAAGATTATTTTTTAATTGAAGAAAACTTAAATCATCAACAATTAGTTTTTTTAAGCGCTTTGGAATCGGAAATACCCGGATTTAAGATTCAGAAAAGCATTTTGCGTCATTATGAAGAGCTTCGCAGTTTGAGCCATATTTTGGGTTATTTAGGAAAAATCAGTCAAGACGAGATTGAATTCTTAGAAAAAAATAACTATGAATTCAGCGATTTAATCGGTAAAGAAGGGGTGGAAAGGTCTTATGAAACCGTGCTCAGGGAAAACAAAGGCATTGTAAAGGTTGGGCGGACAGCCCAGGGAAAGATTATTTCTCAGCAAGTTATCCAATATCCTAATTCAGGCCAGAGCTTGGTTTTATCTATTGATGCAAAACTGCAGAAAAAATCCGAGCAAGCCCTTGTTAGTGTTTTGCAAGAGAGCGGGTCTGTTAAGGGAGCGGTGATTATTTTGGATTCGTCCAATGGCGAGATATTAGCAATGGTTTCTTGGCCGGCCTTTGATAATAATCAGTTTGCTGGCGGTATTTCCGAAATGGCTTTTAAAAAATTAAACGAAGATAAGAATAAGCCGCAACTCAATAGGGTAATTGCCGGCCTTTACCCCACTGGCTCGGCTATTAAACCGATTATTGCGGCCGCCGGGTTAGAAGAGGGTATCATTACTGAGCAGACCTCTTTATATTGCCCGTTTAAATTTTGCGTGCCTCATCAAGACAACCAAACGGCCGATTGTTATTTTGACAATGCTTATCACGGCACAAGCGATGTTAAACGAGCCATCGCTGAATCAATAAATCCTTTTTTCTATTTTATTGGCGGCGGCTATACTGCCCCTCCCTCTTCAAGCCCTTATTTTGACGCGCGTTTGCCGAAAAAATTTGAAGGTCTGGGTATTTTAAAACTTGCTCAATATCTGGAATTTTTTGGGTTTGGGCAAGAAAGCAAAGTTGATTTGCCCGGCGAAATGCCCGGAAGAGCGCCAACGCCCGAATGGAAGGAAGAATATTTTACAACACCTTTAACCCAAAAATGGTATTTGGGCGACACTTATAACCTTTCCATTGGCCAGGGTTATTTTTTAACCACCCCCTTGCAATTAGCCGTTGCTTATGTGCCGATTGCCAACAAAGGAAAAATCTTTCAACCCAAAATTACCAAAGAAATTTTATTAACCGACGGCCAAAAAAAAGAAATTTCGCCGATTTTAATTAAAGAAAATTTTATAAGCACCTCTACTTTAAGAATTGTCCGGCAAGGAATGCGTCAAACCGTAACCTCGCCGGCCGGCTCGGCTTATTCTTTAAGCGATTTATCGGTGTCAGTGGCCGCTAAAACCGGCACGGCGCAAATTTATCCCAAAAAAGAAATTTATCATAATTGGCTTGTTGCGTTTGCGCCATACAACGAATCAAATCAAAATGATAATAAAAAACCCCCAATCGTACTGGTGGTTTTAATAGAGGAAGTGCCGGGCTTGCAAAAAGCGGCGCAAAAAGTCGGTAGAGAAATTCTGCAATGGTATTTCACCCAGCCATAGCTCTAAAGAAGAAGAATTTATAGCAGCGAGGCAATAAGGGCTGATGGCACAACCTAAAGGAAGCGAGCTGTTTAATGCTTTCTGTGGATAATAGAAGGTAAAAACAAAGAGGAGACATTATTTAGGTTCTCCTCTTTTATTTACAAAAAAAGTTTTAAAGAGTAAGATAAAAGATGTGTAATAATAATGCGGCCGCATTATTATTACACATCTGCTTGACAAATTACTGACTAAAGGCGCAGGGACTATTGTACATTAACTATTCTCGTACTCGGTCTTTTGATGTAAGCGCCTTTAAAAAGGGTACCTTTTTTAAAGTTACCAATCGGCACCATCACAACATCTATTTCATAAGAACCCGGCGACTTTTCTGATAATTCTTGCTTTAATTTTTGGTCCAGAAGCTCTTGCGAAATCTTTTCCAATGTTATTTTACCGTCGGCTTTTTTCCAAAGCTTGACTTTTATTTTATCATCCCTTTCTCTATTTGAAATTCTTATTGTAATTGACTATAATATCAATAATGTTTTTATATGTCAACAATAGACGAGATTAAAAAAATACGGCTGGAAAAACTGAAGAAAATAAAAGAAGCCGGGTTAAATCCTTATCCTGCCTTAACCAAACGTACTCATACAATCAGCCAACTTCTTGCTGATTTTACAAGACATCAAAAAGCAAAAAAGCTGCTTATTTTGGCTGGACGAATAATGAGCCAAAGAGGCCACGGTGGCGCTTTGTTTTTGGATATTTTTGACGGCTCGGGAAAAATACAAGCGCTTTTGCGCAAAGATAAAGTAGGGGAGAGGGGCTTTAAATTTTTTCAAGATGTTAGCGACATCGGCGATTTTATTGAATTAAAGGGCTTTTTATTTAAAACCAAGACCAACGAAAAAACTTTAGAGGTTGTTGCTTTTAAGATGCTTGCCAAGACGTTTTTACCCTTGCCGGAAAAATGGCACGGCCTGCAGAACGAGGAGGAGCGGTTGAGAAAGAGATATTTGGACATTTTATTTAATCCCGAGGTTAAAGCAATGGTTGGAAAGCGGGCGATTTTTTGGCAGGCGATGAGGGAGTTTATGCAAAAAAACGGCTTTCTTGAGGTGGAAACCCCGGTTTTAGAAACAACCGCTGGCGGGGCTGACGCTCGGCCGTTTATTACTCATCATAACATCCTTGATACGAATCTTTATTTGCGAATTTCAATGGGCGAATTATGGCAAAAACGGCTAATGGTGGCTGGCTTTGAAAAAACATTTGAAATCGGCCGGCAGTTCAGAAACGAAGGTATGGACGCGGAACACTTGCAGGACTATACTCAAATGGAATTTTATTGGGCTTACGCCGACTATAATGATTGTATGAAATTGGCTGAAGAGTTGTTTAAGTATGTCGCTAAGAAAACTTTCGGGACTCTAAAATTTAAAATAGGCGAGTTTGATGTTAATTTGGCGGCAAAATGGCAAAAATACGATTATCAAGAAACGATTCAAAAATTTACTAAGGTCAACATAAGAGAAGCAATTTTGCCGGAAATTGAAAATGCTTTGCAAAAATTAGACATTCAGTATGACAAAAAGGGTTTTAACAAAACAAGAGCCATAGACAATTTATGGAAATTTTGTCGTAGAAAAATAGCCGGCCCGGGATTTTTAATCAACGAGCCCGTAGAAATTTCGCCCCTGGCAAAAAGAACGGAGAAAAATCCGGCGATTGCGGAAAGATTTCACATTATTTTAGCCGGCAGTGAATTAGCTAACGGATACAGCGAACTAAACGACCCGCTTGACCAGGCCCAGCGGTTCAGCGAACAGGAAAAACTTAGAGACGTCGGCGACGAGGAAGCGCAAATGTATGACAAGGATTTTATTGAGGCAATGGAATACGGAATGCCCCCAACCACCGGTTTTGGCGTTTCCGAACGTTTATTTGCTTTTTTAATGAACAAACCCATGAGAGAGTGCCAAATCTTTCCTTTAATGAAGCCGAAGGAAAAATAATTTTTTGACAAACAAAAAATTTTTGGGTAAATTTGACTTT
>CAYVXQ010000035.1:0-8461 GCA_964454625.1 uncultured Candidatus Saccharibacteria bacterium | reverse complement strand
AATCCTTTGCCTGCAATAAAATAAAACCGGCCTTGCAAAACTCCCAAAGCAATCTGAAAATTTTGCAAAACCGGTTAATGTTTAGGATACTTTTTCTGATTCATGCGCATTTTCATTTTAACAATATTCCCAAAATCAATATCCAACACAGCTCCTAAAAACAAGCAATAAATAAGCACGTCGGCTAACTCTTCTTTGATTCTTTGCAATTTTTCTTTATCTTTTTTAATCGCCTTAAAATCCTCTTCCATTTCCTTGGCATTCCCAAGAGTGCCCTGATTTTTCCATTGAAATAGCTCCATCAACTCAGCTGCTTCAATAGCAATAGACATTGCTAAGTCCTTTGGATGATGGAATCTTTTCCAATCCCGATTATCTCTAAATTTCACTACCAAATTATGAAGTTCTTGTATGGTTGTTTGACGCATTAGTGTTGCTGCGAATTACAAAATGCCAAAAAACAAGGTCTGTCGCAATGTTTACAACCCGAGTTTAAACAGTACTGTTTAAACTCGGGTTGTAAACATTGAAAAGCCGGCGGCTCAGGAAGGACCTTAAAAAGGCAGTTCGTAATTCGCAGTGTTTATCTTAATTATTGTAAATTCATAACCTTTCTTGAAATTACTTCGCTTGTTTTCATGAATTTATTCAATTTTACTCTCATCTTGGATTTGGTTCAATAGTAAAATTTTGGCTGATAGGACTGATGTATGATAAAATGAATAATTGTTTATGAAAATTTCGCTCAAAATTAACGGCAAAAAGGTTAGGGCCGAGCAGGGTCAGACGATTTTAGAGGTCGCCCAAAAAAATAACATTGATATTTCCTCTTTGTGTTATCATCCTGATTTATCGGTGAAAGCTGACTGCCGGCTTTGTTTAGTTGAAATTAAAGGCATCAACGGGCCGCAAACTGCTTGCTCAACATTGGCTAAAAACGGAATGGAAATAATCACTGAATCAGAGAAACTCAATAAACTGCGAAAAACCAATCTTGAATTGCTCTTCAGCCAGCACAAAGAAGAATGCAACGACTGCGTTTGGAACAAAAAATGCGGGCTTTTGGACTTGGCGAAAAAATATAATGTTGAAATAACCCGCTTTGCCGACCGCAAAAACAACTGGCCAGTTTATAGTTTTGACGGAATCCTGAATTTTGACTCTTCTAAATGCATTGATTGCCGCAATTGCGTTGAAACGTGCCAAAAGCAAGAAGTTAATTATTTGCAAATTAACCAAGACGGCGAATTTCATAAAATTGTTCCCTCGCAAGAAAATAAATGCATTTATTGCGGCCAATGCCTCGTCCATTGCCCCTCGGGCGCTTTTGAATCAGAAAGCGAGTTTGAACGAATTGAAGAACCGCTAAAAGACAAAAGTAAAACTATTGTTTTTCAGTTTGCGCCCTCAATCAGAACAGCGCTGGGCGAAGAGTTTGGCTTATCTCCGGGTGAAATAACCACGGATAAAATTATTGCTGGTATGAAGCAACTGGGTGTAAATTTTGTTTTTGATGTTTCCGTAGGCGCTGATTTTACTACAACAGAAGAAGCCGAGGAACTTTTGAAAAAATTAGAAAAAGGCGAAGCAAAAACGCTTTTTTCATCTTGCTGCCCTTCATGGGTAAGATACCTTGAATGTTATTCGCCTGAATTTATATCTAATCTGGCCATAGCCAGCCCGCCTCATATTATTTTAGCACGACTGCTCAAGACCTTTTGGGCCCAGCAAACTAATCTGTTGCCGGAAAATATTATTGTCGTTTCAGTGATGCCCTGCATTGCCAAGAAATACGAAATTCAAAGAAAAGAACACTTTATTGAATGGCAAGGCAAGGGCTTGCGGCCGGTTGATTATGTTTTAACTACCAGGGAATTGGCCCGGCTTTTCCAGAGAAAAAGCATTGATTTTAAAAAAATAAAAGGGCAGAGGCCGGACGCTCCTTTTGGCGAGCCGTCCGGAGCAGGGGTAATCTACGGCGCCTCTGGCGGGATGATGGAATCAGCTTTAAGGGTTGCCTTTAACCGACTCAACCCGAAAAAACACCCGGTTGAGTTTAAGCAAGTAAGGGGTCAAGAGGGAATGAAGATAACCGAGCTGGAAATAGCCGGTAAAAAAATCAAAATGGCCGCGGTGAACGGTATTGGTAATGCCAAAAAAATCCTGCAGGACTTAAAACAAAATCCGACCGCCTACTCCTACGTTGAAGTGATGGCCTGCCTGGGCGGCTGCATCGGCGGGGGCGGCCAGCCAATGCCCACAACCCCTGAAATCCGTAAGGCCCGGGCCGACGGACTTTACAAAATAGACAAAAAACTGCGCCTAAAAACCGCTAACCAAAACCCGATTGTTAAGAAAGTTTATCAGGAATTTTTAAGTAATGAGGAAATAAAAAAGAAGATTTGCCATACAAAATACAGATAAATTTTAAATTCTAAATTTTAAATTTTAATTGAATTTTAAAATCAGAATTTTAAAACATTTAAAATTTAAAAATTACAAAATTAAAAATTGTTTTATGCAACTAAGAATATTAGCTCTCAATAAATCCGCTGTTATCAGCTTAACAACATTTGCAATTTTTCTGGTTATCGCCATTTTTGCTCCTCTTTTGCATAATCAGATTATCAGCGGCGGTCTTGTTAATGCGGCTTTGTTTTTAGCCACTGTTATATTGGGCTGGCCTTCGGCTCTGGCCATTGCCACCCTGCCAAGTTTAATCGCCGCAAGCAGCGGCACTCTGCCCGCCCCGCTAATTCCAATGATTCCTTTTATTATCACTGGCAACGCTATTTTAATCGCGGTTTTTTACTTACTGAAAAACAAAAACTACTGGCTGGGAGTGATTTCAGCCAGCGCCTTAAAATTCCTTTTCCTTTATTCAACCAGCTCGGTTTTGTTTCAATTCCTTCTGCCGCAAAAACTTGCCCCGCAAATGGCCTTAATGATGTCGTGGCCACAGCTTATGACTGCTTTGACAGGCGGAGCGCTGGCCTGGCTTGTCATTTCTTTAAAAAACCGCTAAAATTATCTGATAAAAAATTATGAGAAGAAAAAATGTTGTCATTTTAATTATATTCGCCTTATTCGTGGTTTTGGGCGCTGGGGGCATTCTTGTTAAACAAATGAGAAAGCCCCTGCCTTACGAATTCGCCGTTGCCAAAATTCAAAATATAATCCAAGAGGTTAATGTAACAGGCAAGGTGAAAGCGGCTGAAACCGTTGACTTATCTTTTGAAAAAAGCGGGAAAATTATCCAGGTTTATGTTGATACCGGGCAAAACATAGAAAAAGACAAACCTTTGGCTGTTTTGGACTCTTCGGAACTGCGCGCTCAGTTGGCGCAAGCCAAAGCGCAATTAGAAATTCAGCAAATCAGATTAGAAGAAATTAAAAAGGGAGCGCGGGCTGAAGAAATCAATGTTTTGCAAACTAAAATAGACAACGCGCAAAGAGCGCTCGTTGACAGCCAAGTGAATTTAGCCAACGCACAAAGCAAAGCCATCACTGATTTGGCCAATTACTATGATGATGTGCCGGATATTTTAAACAGCGCTTATGCTTTAAGCGACGACGCGGTTAACAAGCAAATCTCTGACTTGTTTTCTAACGCGCTGACTGACAGCCCGCAAATCACTTTTCAGATTTCGGATTCTCAGGTGGAAATCGCCGCTGAACAACAAAGAGTAATTGCTGGCGTAACTTTGAATGAATTGAAAGCTATCTTAAAAAACACGTCTCCCAACGACTATACCAGCCAAGACAAAGCGCTAAATGACAGCGAGCAAAAGCTGATAATTATCAGGGACTTTTTAAGTAAAGTTGCCGAAGCATTAAATTTTTCCACTAATTTATCGGCCACAACTCTGGCCGCTTATAAGGGCTACGCCAATACCGGCAGAACAAATGTCATAACCGCCATTGCCGAGATTAATACTCAAAAACAAGCCATTACCAGCCAAAAATCTCTTAATCAGCAAAACATCTCCACGGCCCAAGCCCAACTAACCACTGCGCAAAATTCTTTAACCGCGGCGCAAAAGGATTTAGATTTGAAAAAAGCAGCCGCCACCCCAGAACAAATTCAAACGCAGGAAGCTCAAATTAAATCAGCCCAAGCTGACATTGAGAATTTAGAAATTCAAATAAGCAAAACAACCCTGCGCTCCCCTATCAATGGGATTGTTATTAAACAAAACGCCAAGGTTGGACAAATTGCCACAGCCAACACTAATATTGTTTCAATAATATCCGAGGTTAAATTTCAAGTTGAAGCCAATATAGCTGAAGCCGACATTGCTAAAGTAAAAATTGGCCAGACCGCCAAAATAACCTTAGACGGTTACGGCCCGGAAACGGTTTTTGAAGCAATGGTTATAAAAATAGACCCGGCTGAAACCATTATTGAAGGAGTGGCCACTTATAAAACAACTTTTGAATTTAACGAAGACAGCGATAAAATAAAATCCGGTATGACCGCTAATATTGATATTTTAACCGCTCAAAAAGAAAATGTTTTAACAATACCCAGTCGGGCAGTTATCACTAAAAATAATGATAAACTGATAAGAGTGTTCAACGGCGAAAAAATTGAGGAAAGAAAAATTACGCTTGGCTTAAAAGGTTCAGACGGCAATGTGGAAATAATAGAAGGCCTGCAAGAGGGAGAAAAAGTGATAACTTTTGAAAAGAAATAAATGACGCTCCAAAAACGGGAGCCGCAGGTGAACCGTTTTTGGCAAGCGGAATTTACCCCGTGAAGTAGAAATTTGCTTGCCCTGTTAAGTAAAATTTGACTTCATCAAATTTTAATTTCAAATTTTTTTAAAATTTGAAATTACTTAACAGGGCGAGCAAATTTCAATCCGCCTCAGGCGGATTACTTCACAGGGTATAAGAATTCGTAAGTCAAATAAATGGTTTGCTGTAGCAAACCATTTATTTGACAACGACTTCTAACATGTCTCTCATAGATGTCTATAATTTGAAAAAAATTTACAGCGGCGATGGCGCGGAAACCTATGCTCTTTGCGGGGTTTCTTTTAACATAGAAGCCGGTGAGTTTGTGGCAATTATGGGTCCGTCGGGCTCGGGCAAGTCAACCTTGCTGCATATCTTGGGATTTTTAGACAAACAAACCAATGGCGCTTATCTCTTTGACAATAAAAAATTCAACGACTACTCAGAAGACCAAATAGCCAAAGTAAGAAACAAAAAAATGGGTTTTGTTTTTCAGGCCTTTAATCTTTTGCCCCGTACCACGGTTTTAGAAAATGTTAAACTGCCGCTTTTATATTCAGATATTAAAGAATCGCTTTGGAATGAAATGACAAAAAAGGCGATAGAACAAGTGGGGCTAAGCCATCGCGCCAATTATGAAACATCTCAATTGTCCGGAGGCGAAAAACAAAGAGTGGCCATTGCCCGGGCCTTGGTTAATAATCCGCAAATAATTTTCGCCGATGAGCCCACCGGCAACCTTGACTCGCGCTCAGGCAGCCAAATAATGGAAATTATTGAAACATTAAACAACCAGGGCCATACTATTATTTTAATCACCCACGAAACCTGCACTGCCGAGTACGCTCAAAGAATTATCCGGCTAAAAGATGGATTTATTGAAAGCGACGAAAAGGTGGAGAAAAGAAAAAAAGACGCAAAAATTAGCTTTGCTAAATAAATCCAAAATTTATAAGCACGAAGCATAAAGCACAAAATAAATCCTAAACCCTAAACTCTAAATCCTAAACAAATCCAAAATTCAAAATCCCAAACCCTAAACCGTTTTAAATTTTGAATTTAGGATTTTGAGTTTGTTTAGAGTTTAGAATTTAGGATTTAGAATTTGTTTAATAAGTATGACCTTAAAAAACAGTATCAAAACCGCCATAAAGGGTTTGCGAACGAATAAATCGCGCTCAGCTCTGACTATATTAGGCATTGTCATTGGCATCACTGCCATTATTTTGATAATGTCGTTGGGTAAAGGCGCTCAGGACTTAATCTTAAACCAAATAAAGGGCTTGGGTTCAGCAACTATTATAATTGAACCGGGCCGCGAATCGCAGGGTCCTTCTGATTTCAGTTCAATGTTCGCGGATTCGCTGAAAGACCGCGAGGTTGAAGCATTAAAAAATCAAAACAATGTTCCGGGCATTGAAACGTTAACGCCAATGGTTGTTGCTTCGGGCGCGGTTTCTTACGGCGATGAAGTCAGAAATTTTATGGTTTTGGGTGCCTCCAGCATAATAACCGATATTGTTAATGTTCATCCGGAAATCGGTGTTTTTTTTGATGAAGAACAAGTCCAGCAAAGAGTTGCGGTTACGGCTATCGGCTCTGAAGTTAAAGAAAAACTTTTCGGCAACTCGGATGCGGTCGGCCAAAACATTAAAATTAAAAATAAAATTTTCAGAATAATCGGCGTTTTCCCAACCAAAGGCCAAGTGGGTATGCTTGATGTTGATAATACCCTTATCGTGCCGTATACCACTGCTCAAAAATATCTCTCGGGAATGAATTATTATCATCAAATAATTGCTAAGGCCAAATCCGAGGATATTTTATTGGAAACAGTGCAAGATATTAAACTAACTTTGCGAGACCTGCACAACATTACCGACCCTTCAAAAGACGACTTTCATGTGATGACTCAAGAAGACATTGCGCAAAGAGTTGGCACGGTTACTTCGGTTTTAACGGTCTTTTTAGCCGCCATCGCCGCTATTTCTTTAATAGTCGGCGGCATTGGCATTATGAACATTATGCTTGTTTCAGTAACCGAACGAACCCGCGAAATCGGCTTAAGAAAGGCATTGGGCGCCACCACTAAAAATATTCTCACGCAATTTCTTTTAGAATCAACTATTTTAACTTGTTTGGGCGGCGCCATTGGGGTTTTATTGGGGATTTTCTTTTCCTTTGTGTCTGCTTTAATTTTAAGCCGCGTGATTGGCTCGAGCTGGCAGTTCGCTCTTGCACCAAAAGCCATTCTCCTTGGCTTGGGTGTTTCGGCTTTCGTTGGTTTAGTGTTTGGGCTTTATCCGGCCAGCCAGGCCTCAAAAAAATCGCCAATTGAAGCGCTGAGATACGAGTAACTCGCTCCATTCGCCGTTCTGGCGAGAAATAACAAAAATGCCCCGTCTGAAAAATTGGAAAACTGAATCCAAGTGGGTGTTCTGTCGCCCAAACAACATAGCTTGAACGAACAACGAACTCCCTAATAAAATGGTATATCCCAATTTTTAACGGGGCAATTGTATTATAACAGCAAAAAACAAATGATTCAAATTAAAGGCAGGCCTCAAATATCCAATGCCTCAACCAATTGTTTTATCAAAGCCACTACTACCGGCGCGGCCAACAAGCTGTAAGATGCCACGCCGTCATCATCTAAGACCTGCCAGGGCTTTTCTAAAATTTTCACCTCATCGTTTTCTTTTTGATAATAGTATTCGGGCGTAATTTCATAATCGTCAACATAGTCCTTATATACGGCAACTGGAACAGAATTTCTTAATAAAATCTTAGGCACTCCGTATAAATTAAATGCCTTTTTAATCAATTCTTCGTCAATAACCAACCGTTCTCTAATCGGCTCAATACCCTGCTCGTCGCCCTCTTTGGCAACCATTCGCTCTCCAGTGCATTGCGAATTGTCGCAGAACAAATAAAATTTGCTTTGTTTTTCGTCAAAGCCAACTTTTTTAGTGGGTAGAAGTTTTAGATTGCGGGAGGTCTGGCATTTAGGACAAACAGCCCGATATTTTATACGTTCATCTATAACGGTTTCAGGAATGTCAATCATTATAAAAATATCGGGGTCATCTCTATAACCAATTAAATCGCGAAAAAATAGAGAATAAGAGACCTGATCCATATTGCGGGGAAAACCGTCAACAAACAATGCCTTTTTTTCGCTGCCGGCCAATTTCATTTTTACAAGCGCCAAAATCAATTCAGAAGGCAAGAGC
This sequence comes from uncultured Candidatus Saccharibacteria bacterium, assembly GCA_964454625.1. Lineage (GTDB taxonomy): Bacteria > Patescibacteriota > Minisyncoccia > Minisyncoccales > CG1-02-41-26 > CG1-02-41-26. The sequence goes on along the minus strand of CAYVXQ010000035.1, from coordinate 488 downwards.
ACCTTGGTGCTGCGGCTTTCTAAGGCCTGCATAATCTCATTTAGCGGCATATAACCCCGATAATTTTTAGCCAAAAAGGCCTCCAGGTTCTTTCTTTTGTCTTTATCTTGCACTGCTTCGTCAAGGCCCCTAATCATATCGCCAATAGAAAAATGCTCCATTCGGTCTTTATCAACCACTTCTTTGAACATTTTGGCATAAGTGCCTTTGCCCGAGTTTTTCTTGCCTAAAAGATAAACCACAAAGGTATTCTCTTTGAGATATTCTTTTAAACGGCGAATCTCATCGCCCGCCTTAGCTTGAAAATAATCCTGCCTGCCTTTGGTATCCATTAAATCAAATTTTTGCTCAACACCATCAACCTTGGTCTTGAAAATAGGAAATTCTACATCTCTCATAATCTTTTTATAATTTGAGAGTGTAGAAAAACTTATTTTTGTCATTCTGAACACATTCATTTCGTTCAGTGTAAACTCCGTGAAGAATCT
>CAYVXQ010000034.1:1716-8615 GCA_964454625.1 uncultured Candidatus Saccharibacteria bacterium | reverse complement strand
GACTTTTGTTTTTATAAATAATATAATTAAACTGTCGCCCAATAAAAAATAGATAAGCCAAAAAATACCATTGTCTTTTTTAACAAAAAAGGGCGACGGTCCAATTGGCTTAACTGTTTAGTAAGCAGAACTATTGGGCGACACCGTCGTCCTTTTTTGTTAATTATTTGGATTATAAAATTTAGGTCCTTGGGGGACAGACCTCTTAAAAACTTTTATCAATGTTTTTTTCAAATTAAGAGAGGTCTGTCCCCGTTTAAACTTCGTCATTTCGTAATCTAAAATTAATTAAAGTAATAAAAATATGCCACAAGAAAAATCAATTTTTGACAAATTTACTAATCTTTATGAAGTACTAAAAACTTTGAGGTTTGAGTTAAAACCAGTTGGGAAGACACTTCACAATATGCAGAATGATTTTGAATATGATGAAAATATTCAAACATTCTTAAAGGACCAGCGCATTGAAGACGCATATCAAACGCTCAAACCAATGGTTGATAAATTTCATGAAGAATTTATTACAGACAGTTTGCAATCGGAAACAGCAAAGCGTATAAATTTCGTGGAATATGTAGGAGTAAGAAGAGAAATAATCGGTCATCAAAAAAATCTAAAAAAAATTCAGAAACAAAAAAGAGATGAGGGGAAAGATGACGATATAGCGAAAGAACTGAAAAAGAAAATTGATAGTGCAAGCAAATTGATTGAAACCCTAGAAAAGAAATACCGCACGGATATTGGAGAAGCTTTCACGAAAACTGGAAATTATTGGAAAGAGAAAAAATATAAGAATTATGACTGGAAGATAAGGAGCAAGGTTGCCCAAGGAGAGAAAATATTATCGTCGCAAGATGTCTTAAATCTTATTGGAGACACAGAAAAAGATGAAAAAATTCAAAACGCGCTTAAAGAATTTCAAGGTTTCTTTACCTATATTTCTGGTTTTAATCAGAATCGTAAAAATTATTATGAGATCAAAAAAGAAGCGTCTACTGCCGTTGCCACTCGCGTTGTCCACGAGAACTTGCCAAAGTTTAGTGATAATACGGTAATCTTTGAAGCGCGAAAAGGGGAATACCTTGGCGCTTACAATACTCTAAAAAAGTTAGGCAGAGAACTTGTGAATAGAGATAAAGAGCCACTATTGCCAATCACAGAAGATATTTTTAAAGAATCATATTTTACTAATTGTCTCACTCAGGATGAGATTGAGCAGTATAATAAGCGTATCGGGAATGCGAATTTTCTTATCAATTTATATAATCAAGCAAAAAGAGGAGAAAATAATTTTAATAAGCTGACATTGTTTAAGACATTTTATAAGCAAATAGGATGCGGGAAAAAGAAACCGCTTTTTTTCACGCTTACGCACGAGCGTAAAACAGAAGCGGAATCTGCCCGAGAGAAAAACCCCGCTAAGAAAGTGTTTTCAGTTGAAGAAATGCTTGCTGTGACAAAATCGGCAGGAGAGACATATCTAAAAAATAACAGCAAAAACGGCCAGATAGAAACCGTGCCTGATTTTCTTAAATACATAAATGTAAGAGAAAATTTTGAAGGCGTGTATTGGTCAAAAATGGCTTTAAATACGGTATCTAATCTATATTTTGCTGACTGGTCTACGCTTAAAGAAAAATTAAAGGCCGCAAAAATTTTTGTGAAACCCGATAAAAGAAGTGAGGGAGATGTTAAAATCCCTCCGGTTATTGAATTGGAAGCACTTTTTTCGGTATTGGACAAAGTTGAGGATGAAGTATGGAGAAATGAGGGTGTATTTTTCAAAAATAGTATCACCGAAAAAGTCAAAGACGAATCCAAAAATCAAAAGAACCAAAAGCGTCAGGCAATTATTTCACAAGCTAAGAGCCCCTCGCGCGCGCTCTTAAACCTTATTTTAGATGATATTCAGGAATACTCTCAAGATTTTGTGAATAACGCCACAGATGTTGAAAAAATTACGCAAGTATATTTCTCGGCTCAGGGAAAGGAACAGGGGGAAAAGAGACAACGGTGGGTAGAAACCATCAAGGCATGGATAGATAACGCCTGTAACGCTAACGCAATGCTTAAATATTTTTTGGTGAAAGAAAATAAAATTAAGGGTAATCCACTTGATTCTGAAATTGCAAATGGACTCAAGAACATTCTCTTTGAGAGTAAGGTAAAGATAGATGCGCCTTCTGGCGGAGAAGAGACAGTGAATTGGTTCAAGTGGCGAGATGCCTTACGAAACTTTCTTACCAAAAAGCCGCAGGATGATGCGAAGGAAAATAAACTAAAATTGAACTTTGAGAATCCTTCCCTTGCAAGTGGGTGGGATGTTAACAAAGAAAAAGATAGCTATTGTGTTATATTCCAAAATAACGAAAAAAGATTGTTTTTAGCGGTTTCCTCTTCTAAATATAAAAACGCCTTTGAATTAAAATTGACTGAAGGGCGAGGTAAAAATAAAACCGAAAAAAACAACCCACTTTTTAAGGTAGGAGACGGGGAGATTTGTTTGAAAATGGAATATAATTTTTGGGCAGATGTTTCCAAAATGATTCCAAAATGTTCTACACAACTGACGGCCGTAGAAAAGCATTTTAGAAGAGATGATACAGATTTCATATTTCCAATAGGATACAAAGTAACTTCTGGTGAAAAGTTCACGCAGGAATGTCGTATCACAAAAGAAATTTTTGATTTAAACAATAAGATATATAAAAAAAGTGATATTACAGGAAGCGAAATGCGCTACTCATTAACTGATTCTCAAGAAAAACATTATGTGAAAGCGTTTCAAAAAGAATTTTGGGAGTTGCTACTCAAGAAAAAAAATTTGGGCAAAGAATTTTCAAATAAAGAATTGCTTATTGAGTGGAAAAAATTTTGTAAAAAGAGCCCGAGTGAATTGTCAGAATGGGAGATAAAGTATAAAGCCCCGCTAACTGCATGGATAAACTTTTGTAAATATTTCCTTGCGAGATATCCTAAAACAAGTCTTTTTGAATACACATTCAAAAACTCGGAGGAATATAACTCCCTCGATGAGTTTTATCGCGATGTTGATATTTGCTCATACAAATTAAAATTAGAGAAAAAAACCAATAGATTAGTTTTAGATCAGTTGGTGGATAAGGGGCAAATCTATCTTTTTGAGATTCGTAATCAAGATTCAAATGACGGAAAATGGAAAAATCATAAAAATAATATTCACACGTTTTATTGGGAAACTGTTTTCAAAGACATCCTAAATCGCCCAAAGTTAAGCGGAAGGGCAAAGATATTTTACCGCAAGGCGCTCCCTACTAAGGATTTAAAAAAGAAGAAAGTAAAAAGTAAAGACGGAAAAGAAAAAGAGGTGATAGAGAATTATCGTTTTTCAAAAGAAAAGTTTATTTTGCACGTTCCGATAGTCCTAAATTTTTGCCTGAACGAAAACAAAATTAATGATGTTGTTAATGATCATTTCCCAGAGAATAATGAGCTATATTTTCTCGGCATAGACCGCGGAGAAAAACATCTTGCTTATTATTCGTTGGTGGATAAAAACGGCAAACTGATTAAGCAAAAAACGCTAAATCTGGCATTCATAGATAAAGATGGCAAGCCGCGCGCGGTGGAAGCTGAAAAAAGAACTATTGGCGAGGGCGGGAAAGAAAAAGTGGATGTTGTTGAATGCTGGGACTATAATCAGCTGTTGGAAGCGCGAGCGGGAGACCGTGATTATGCGCGTAAAAATTGGCAGACCATCGGTTCAATTAAAAACCTAAAGGAGGGGTACATATCTCAAGTTGTCCGCACGATAGCCGACCTTGCCACGAAAGACGGCAAGCCTACTTATATCGTTTTAGAAAACCTCAATACAGGGTTTAAGCGCTCTCGCCAAAAAATTGAAAAGTCAGTATACCAAAAATTTGAGCTTGCGCTGGCTAAAAAATTAAATTTTTTGATAGACAAACAAACAAAAATTGGAAAACTTGGCTCAGTAACCAAGGCGCTTCAACTCACGCCTCCAGTAAATACTTACGGCGACATTGAAAAGAAGAATCAGGCCGGGATAATGCTTTACACGAGACCGAATTATACATCGCAAACCGATCCGGCAACAGGCTGGCGAAAAAGTATTTATCTTAAGAAGGGTTCGGAGGAATATATCAAGGATCAAATATTGGGCAATAAGACAAAGAAGATTAATCCCGCCTTTTCCGAAATTGCTTTTGATGGCAAGGATTACTGTTTCTCCTATCAAGATAAGAATACGGACAAAACATGGAAGTTGTATTGTGGTAATAACGGAGTAGGTTTGACTCGCTTTCGGAATGAACGAAACTTAAAAGGGAAGTGGGTAGCTGAACTGCAAGATGTTGTAGCTATTTTAAATGGAGTTTTTGAAAAGCTTAATACAAACAAATCATTACTTGAACAAATGAAAGCAGGCGTTGAACTTACCAAATTACAAGATGAGAAATACGCAAAGTATACCGCATGGGAATCATTACGCTATGCCATTGACTTGATTCAGCAAATTCGCAACAGAGGAACAACAGAACGCGATAGTGATTTTATCCTTTCTCCTGTGCGGGACGAAAACGGAAATCATTTTGATTCTCGTGAGTATTGGGATAGGGAACAGGCGGGGCAGGAATGCAACATGCCAACATCAGGCGATGCCAATGGAGCATTTAATATTGCGAGGAAAGGTGTTGTGATGAATGAACATATTAAACGCGGATTTGATCTATACATTACCGATGAAGAATGGGATGTCTGGTTATCGGGGGAAAAAGCATGGAGTCAATGGATTAAAGAAAACCTTAATAAAAGAAAAAAGTGAGAGGTTACCCAGAAGAAGCCTGATACTTTTTTAAACGAATTGGGACATTGCGGCACAAAACTGGGATAAATTTATTCAAAAATAATGGACGACTACATCCAAATTTCAAAGCTGAATGATTTTGTTTTTTGTCCGTTTTCGTTGTATTTTCATAGTGTTTATGAGGAGTTTAGCCAATCGGTTTGCCACACATCTTGTCAGACAAGGGGCAAAATAGTTCATCGCTGTTTTGATGAGGCGAATTATTCAACCGCTTCAAAATACCTGCAAGGACTCGAGGTTTATTCCGAGAAATATCGGCTATGCGGCAAGATTGATTTATTTAATAAAGAAAGCGGGGTTTTAATGGAGCGGAAAAATAAAATCAGCAAAATTTACGACGGCTATTTATATCAACTATACGCGCAATATTTTTGCCTGTCGGAAATGGGCTATTCAGTGAAGGGTTTGGCTTTGTATTCTTTGTCGGATAATAAAAAATCCGAGGTTAATTTACCTGACAACGAAGAGATAGAAAAGTTTGAAAATTTGATTTCTAAAATTAGAAGTTTTGATTTAAAAAATTTTAAACAGCCGTCCAAGGCAAAGTGCGATAACTGCATTTACCGCCAACTCTGTTTTTCTTAATTTATGATTTACCCGCCTGATTTCAAAGAAAAATCCATTTTGTTTATCAACTCCGGCGACCTAAACGAGAATAAAATAAAATTCGGTAACGATAACATCGTTTTTTTGAAAGACGGAAAAATTGATAATCGCGTTTCCTGCCATAAGGTTTTTGCCGTGTTTATAGTTGGTGAGATTTCCATTACTTCGGTTTTGATAAAAAAGTGCCTTAACTATGGAATTTCATTGTTTTTACTGGATAGGGACTTTAAGGTTTATGGAAGTTTTGGAGCAAAAGCTGAAGGCAATTATCTTTTGCGAATGAAACAGTATAGCTTTGATAAGGACTTGGTCTTTGCCAAACAAATTGTAAAAAACAAAGTTTTTAACCAGTTGCGGCTTCTGCGAAAAAGGAAAATTTTACCGAAAGAAGAATATTATATTTCAAAAAAAGCGATTTTCGCTAAAATTGACGTAGCCAAAGACAATCAGGAATTGCTCGGATTGGAAGGTAGCCGGCAGAAAGATTTTTACGGTCTGTATTTTAAGGACTTGGGTTGGTATAAAAGAATGCCCAGAACCAAGGTTGACGAATATAATTTGCTTTTAGATATGGGATATACCTTTTTATTTAATTATTGCGATTCTTTGTTGCGGCTTTACGGTTTTGACACCTACAAGGGCTTTTATCATAAGTTATTTTTCCAACGAAAATCGTTATCTTGCGATATTATGGAGCCATTTAGGTGCATCATTGACCACTGTCTCTTGAAATCGTTTCAGTTGAAACAAATAGACAAAAAGGACTTTAAGATAATAAAAGGCAGATATTTTTTAGATTTCCAAAAAAATCAGAAATATGCTGAAATTTTTTTGCAAGCGATAGGGGATTGCAAAGAAGAAATTTTTAAGTTTATTTACGGTTTTTATAGAGCTATACTGAAAGATAGCGCTTTATTGCCGGTATTTAAAATTTAATGGCTTGTGTTGATTGTTTCTTACGATTTTACAGATAATCATATCCGTAGCCGTTTTTCTAAATTTTTGAAAAAATTTGGCGGCAAAATACAATACTCGGTTTATGAAATAAAGAATAGCCAAAGGATATTGCAAAATATCTTAGACGAGGTAGAATTAAACTACAAAAAAGATTTTACCGGAGCTGATAGTATTTTGATATTTTCGCTTTGCGAGGCCTGCAAGAAAAAAATTGTCCGTTATGGTTATGCCAAAAATGAGGAAAGCGAGGTTATCATTTTCAAATAGGAAGAACTTTCCAATTTAATAAAAAGTAGAAAAGGTAGAAGTTGTTTGCAGGTATTAAAAATCAAAAACCTTCGTCTTTATAGACGCCAGCCCTGTTAGCAAGCCAAAAAGTCGTCTCGCCCTTTGGGCGGATTTGTATCTTTTTGGCTTGCTAACAATAAAGGGACTGTTTAATACCTATAAGAAATTTCTACTTTTGTAGATA
>CAYVXQ010000034.1:0-1616 GCA_964454625.1 uncultured Candidatus Saccharibacteria bacterium | reverse complement strand
GTTTAATACCTATAAGAAATTTCTACTTTTGTGATGTTGAAATCAGATGTTAACACATGTGGGCTTGACGAATGTGGATAACCAAGTATAATAGTTCCAAAGAGTACTAAAAAGCGTACTTTTTGGAAATATCTATGTCATATAATGAATTAAAAGAACAGTTAGCCAGCTTTATTGTTTTTACTCTTAGCGACATTCGGAAGGTTGAACCGCATTTCTACCGCCCGCGCCTTAATGAATGGCAAGGTAAGGGTTATATCAAAAAGTTACGAAGAGGTTATTATATTTTTAGCGATACCAATCTTGATGAGCAGGCGCTATTTTTAATTGCCAATAAGCTTTATTCTCCCTCTTATGTTTCTTTTGAAATGGCTTTTTCGCATTATGGCTTAATCCCGGAAAGTGTTTATGGCATTACTTGCGCCACCACGAAAAAGACAGCCAATTTTAAGACGGCCTCGGGGGAATTTATCTACCATAAAATTAAGCCCAGTTTAATGTTTGGCTACAAGCTGGAAAGTTATCAAAATCAAAATTATAAAATTGCTGAAATTGAAAAGGCGGTTTTAGATTATTTATACATCAACCCGCAGCTGGCAACGGAAGCGGACTTTTTTGAGTTGCGTTTTAACGGCCGCGAGTTTCAAGCCAAGGCAGATATGCAGAAGTTAAGTCAATATCTTGCTGTATTCAAGAATAAGAACTTAAGCAAGCGGGTAGAAAATTTTTTGCAATTCATTAAAAACCAAAGATAATTATGCTTACTTTAAAACAAATAGAAAAAAATTATCCGGAAAATTTGCGGCCCTTTAAGAAGAACCTTTTACGGGAGTATTTACAGTATAAAATTTTAGAAATAATTTTTAATTCCGAATTCGCCGGCAAGCTGGCGTTTTTGGGAGGCACTGCTTTGCGGATTATCTATGATAACAATCGTTTTTCAGAAGATTTAGATTTTGATAATTTTGGCTTAGGCGAAAAAGAATTCATTGATTTAGCTAACGCGGCAAAAGGGGGGTTGGAAAAGCAGGGTTTTGAAGTTGAGGCCGATAATGTTTTCAAGGGGGCTTTCCGCTGCAAAGTTAAATTGCCTAAAATTTTATTTGACAACGCGCTTTCGCCAATGGCCAGCGAAAAACTGGTTATTCAAATTGATACAGCGCCCCATGATTTTTCTTTTGTCGCGGAAAAGAAAATTCTAAATAAGTTTGATGTTTTTACCTCAATCTTTACCGTGCCCCCCGATGTTATTTTATCGCAGAAAATTTATGCCGCGTTAAATCGCAAAAGAGCCAAAGGCAGGGATTTTTACGATATTATTTTTTTGCTGTCTTTTACCAAACCAAACTACGAATATCTCAAAGAGAAAATAGCCATAAGCGATCCTGTTTCGCTAAAGAATAAACTATTGGAAGCTAGCGGCGAGCTTGATTTTAAGGAGTTAGCCAAAGACATTGAACCGTTTTTGTTTGCGCCAAGCGAGAGTAAAAAACTGGAAATGTTTTCCGAGTTTATTAAGCAGGCAAAATTGTAAACAGATAGTTTTTTGAAAATTGAAAAATAATAGGACTTACGGGTTTGCCGTCATTCTGAGCCAGCAGGCGAAGAATCCGACA
>CAYVXQ010000033.1:6370-8771 GCA_964454625.1 uncultured Candidatus Saccharibacteria bacterium | reverse complement strand
GTCGGATTCTTCGCCTGCTGGCTCAGAATGACAGCAAGGAGAACCGCTGTTTAAAAAGTTCTTCTTGGCTTTATGGCGTATACTCGCTACGACTTATACATGAAGATTGCGCAAAAAATAAAACTATTCTTTACAAAAAGCAACCGCCGTTGGATTCTGCTTAGTGGTTTGATTTTGATTGGCATCTGTTTTTTATTTCCAAATATCTCACCGGCGCAAGCTAGCTGGTATGACTATCTTAATCCAGCAAACTGGCTCCCCGCCCTAATCACCAACCTGCTTAAACTACTTTTACTTTTGGCTGACAATTTAATGAAGTTAGTTATTTGGTTAGTTGGCTGGACTGTGCGAAATCCTTTTGGAATTTCTTACACCCGGCCCGGCTTGCAGGCGCCTGACAATTTTATTATTGAAATCGGCTGGACCCTTTTGCGCGATTTGGTGAATATGGGCTTTATCTTGGGCTTGGTTTATATCGGCTTGGCCACGGCTTTGGATTTTAACATTAAAAACAAATTTAGCACTGGCAAAACATTCTTCAACCTTATTCTGATTGCTCTAATAGTGAATTTTACCCCGGCAATCTGCGGCGCCGTGGTGGATATGGGTAATATATTAGGCAGTTTTTTTACGCAAAGCGCTGATTTTCAAAGCATCAATACCATTTTTGAACGCGCGATGCACGATCTTCAAAAGGATTGGAAAGACATCCTTACCCAGGGCACATTACTGCTGCAAACCGTGCTGTTAATCGGCTTTGGCTTTGGCGCTTCTTTGATTTTAGGCATCTACGCTATTTTATTTTTTGCCCGGGGTCCAATAATCTGGATTTTGGTTATTTTATCGCCCGTGGCTTTTTTCGCTTATATCTTTGACCAAACCAGAAAACAGTTTGGCCTTTGGTGGAACACATTTCTTCAATGGGCCCTGATGATGCCGGTGATTTTAGGATTTTTCCTTTATTTGTCCCAGCAAGTTTTAATCCGAGCCAATGAAGTAATGAATATGACCGGGGCTGGCGGCGAAGGATTCGGCGGCTTTATCAATAGAGTGCTGCCCTATGCTTTGCCTTTGCTTTTTCTGGCTTTAGGACTAATTCTTGGCACAGGCAAACTGATGCCAGCTGGCGGTGGAGCTATTATGGGCGTGGCTAAAGCCGGCGGGATAGCTCTGGCTGGCGCAGCCGGGGCCGGCGTGGCTTTTGCTGGCAAAAAAGCAGTCGGTGGGATTAAATCAGGTGTTACGGCAACGCAAAACGCCTGGCAACGAAAAACCGAAGGAGCGCTAAAACCCGGGGAAACGGGTTACGAACAATGGGCTACCAAGCATAAGGTTAGATCGGGCGTAAATAAAGCCGGCAGATTTATGTTTGGCGGCGAAAGCGACAAAGAACAAGGGGACTGGTCTGCTTCCTCTGGCATTAAATGGGCCCGACGCGTCGCCAGAACCGTAGGCACAGTGGCAACTGCTGGCGCTCCTATTTGGGGCCGCCGCCTGACGCGGAAAATAGGCACAACCATTGATGTTAATGACAGAACCAGTAAAGAAATTGACGAGGGCGTTGAGAAAGCAAAAAAGAAAACTCGCAGACAAAGAGAGGCAGGTATTAATAACGCCTTGCCAGGTTTTTTGGGTCGCAAGGAACGATTAGAGAATACAATAGCTGCTATTGAATCTGGAGATGATATGAAGGATTATAAAACCCTTACGCGATATAAAAAGAAAGAGATTATTGAAGACGCGTTTAAGTTTGTTCCCGATAAACTAAAAACCATTAAAAACCTTGACCCAGAACTTACCGCTGAGGTGGCAAATGAGACAAAAACATCTAAACGATTTAGAAAACAATTTGGCATTGATATGTCTGCTGATGACCGAATCAAATATGAAGGCGCTACCGCGAAAAAAGATGCTGATGGTAAAGATATGATTAACTCAGAAACCGGGGAAAAAGATTTAGAAACCGAAAACGGCAAAGTTAAAACTAGCAAAGAATACAAATACACAGACGACCAAGGCAATGAAAAGACCCTTATCCCCTTGGCTGTTAAGATTTTAGCTGAGATAAAACCAAACCAGATGAATGCTATTACCAGCGATATTGCTAAAGCCGCAGCTGTTTCTAATAATGAAGAGACGGGTGGTTCTATTATTAATGACTTTTGGAATGGCAGCCAAGTGAGCAAAGCAGCCGAGCTCTTCGGCAGTAAGTTTGTAGAAAATTTCAATAAAAACGCTAAAACAGCAGAGTGGTATAGGGATAACAATCAAAAATTAGGAAATTGGATAAAAAATCAAGCAGGCGGCGCTGTCGGCGCGGGCTTCAAAGAGCCCAGCGAAACAGTTAAGAAAGCAACAAATGTATTAAGTCAAGAAATAAGTAAACTGACTCAAGAAATAA
>CAYVXQ010000033.1:0-6270 GCA_964454625.1 uncultured Candidatus Saccharibacteria bacterium | reverse complement strand
TCAAGAAATAAGTAAACTGACTCAAGAAATAAATTCTTTAGAACAGCAACGTAAAGACACTGGTTCTGGTGAAGAATGGACAAGAATTGGGAATGAAATTGCGGCAAAGAAAACAGAATTGGATAAAAAACAAAAACAAACAGAAACAAAACAAACAGAAGCGAAGGCAGAAGGAGCAACTGAACAAAAGCCAGCATCGGGTTCAACCGGTCAAAAGGAAGAAAAAACAGCGGGAAAAACGGCGCAAGAAGCAGCAGGTCAAACCCCGCCGCCCAAACCAGAACCGAGCCCGGAAAAAGAAAAAAAGAAAGAGAGCGCTAAGAAAAGCGGGACTTTCCACGGCCGATTTTAAAATATGATTTGCTCAGGCAAAAATTTAAAAAGGGTGAACTGTTAAAACAGCTCACCCTTTTATTTTATGTTTTTTTTGCCTCCCCTCCTTTTTGCGTAGCAGACAACACTCTATCCAAAAAAGAGCTCAAGGCGTCCCCTTTTGGATAGCGCAATTCACGGAAAGTTCCCTGATCTATACCTTCTCTTTGACGCCCCTCATCAAGGAATAGATCAAATTCATCGCTGTATAATCCATTTTTCAGATCTTCGGAGATCTCTGCTGGTTTCTTTCCGTATTTAGTTGCTAATGCCTCTAATGCAAAGGCAACGGTGCGGTTTTGTAGCCCTTTAGCTATCCCTCCTCCTTTTATTTTTTCCGCTTCCGCACGGGCATTTGCTGTAATTATAGTTGCCTCCGCTTCTTTTTGAGCCACATACGCTTTAGTGGCTAATTGGCGAAAATCAGGCGGAGGATCTACTTTAAAAATCGTGAAGCCCTTTTTATAGATCATCACGCCAAATAAAATTATAGCTTCTACGCCATCGCCAAGAGGATTGTCAGATGCAATCTCTTGGACATTCACATTGCCCCGTAGAGAATTTTTAAAAACTTTCCAAAACTCCTCTTTTAAATCGGTGCCAGTCGGGGTTATAATGGCTGCACCTTGCTCAAAAGGTTCTGGCGGTTGGGTTTGTTGATCTTCTGCTTCTATTTCTTCTTGCTCCTGCTTTTGCTTTTGTAAATCTTCTATTCCAACGCCAGCTACCATACGGGTTAAATCCTCTTTCCAGCGAAAGTTGGGCACAAACTGCTCAAGCACCGGCCTAAGCAAAGCATAAATAGATTGCACCCAACTTTTAGTAGCAAAGAGGGCAGTGCGGGGATTATAAATTCTCGCTGGCATTACCACTGAAACTCCAATGCCAATTCCCTTTATATCTTCTATTGCCTGCTCTTCGCTTATAGGGAAAGAAAAGACATAGTAGTCAATTGGTAGGAAAACAAAATCCTGATCTTCGCTATATTCCCTAACCCCATTGTCCCGCAAAGCGCTGAAACGATGATGGCGGGAATAGCGCTCGACAAGAATCCCGAGAAAGTGGATTCCCCCTAACAATCTCTCAAATCGTCGCTTTTCTTTTTCTAGTGTTTCTCCTGGCAGAATCTTCCTTATATTACCGTTTTTGTCTTGGTAAAATCCCTCGGGACAACTTGACTTAAGGCCGATGAACTTACCGCCCCTGACAATAACTGCCGCTGTAGCTTCTTCAATTAGGATAAAATACCATCTATTTAAAGCTAAACAACGATGAATTAGTAAAATTGTTAGCCAAAAAAAAGCAAAGGCAAAAGCAAAACCCCAAATATGCCACAAAGGATGATGGCGACATATTATGAGGTGGAAACCTATCCATATCACCAAAAACAAAATCCAGCCAACTAAAGTTCCAAGTCCCTGTTTTTGATCTTCTTCATTTTCCTGTTCTTGTCTTTTCGTTGCCATTTTACAATTTCCTCCTTTTAACTGAGTTGAAAATTAAATTTCCAGCCCAGTATTTAACCATTATTTATTACTTAATGTACAACTTTGTCTGTATAAAAACACAAAACCAAAAAAATGCAAGCCCAAGCAAAATTTTCTTGCAGAAAATTTTGCAAATCCGAAATCCAAAGCACTAAATCCGAAACAAATCCTAAATCCAAAATCCTAAATTCTAAATGGTTCGGCAAGCTCACCGTCCTGAGCAAAGCCGAAGGATAAATCCAAAATCCAAATCAAAAGTAACAAGAATTCTTTTTTCTCTTATCGCTTTATTCACTATTTTTGAGTCATCAGCGCTTCCTAACCCAAGCTGGGTTGCGGTCTTAGCATCGCAACCCAGGGAATTTAAAAATTCAGCAGTTTCGTGAGAAATATTGGCATTAAGTAAGAATCTCAACATAAATTACTATCTACAACTTCGGGCATAGTGAATACCTCTTCATTCTGCATTGCAATCTGGGCGTATTTTAACGCTGCTTTTATTTTTTCTTTTGTAAGTTCTGGGTAAGCCCTAATAATTCTGTCAAAATCATAGTCGGCAGCTATTAAATTTAAGATTAAATATACCGGGATTCTTGTCCCTTTTATTATTGGTTTACCGCACATTATTTTTTGGTTCATTATAATTGTTTTGTCCATAATTTTGTCTTTGCTATTATTTTAACAGATATTAAAGCTACTGTAAAGGTTTATGTACAGCGAAAATTTCCTGCAAGAAAAAAAAATGGTTCGGCAAGGAAATTTACAGAGAGGTGGGCTCTGGAGTGAGGCAAAACTATTCCATTGAGGTTAATCACTGAATAAAAGCCACTTCCATAGGGGTATAAATCTCATGCTCTTTGATAATTGCTTTAAAATCCATATTTGATAATATAAAGCTTTTTCTAAAAGCTTTATATTACTATTATCATACTTTCATAATGTCAAGGCAATTTAGAAATTTCCTACTTACCAGCAATTTAGAAATTTCCTACCTGAAAGATAAAAATTAAGACTTTTAAGAAAACCTGGCGAAAAATCTGCTTTTAATTTGCCTCAGGAGAGGCGGTGGCGACCAAGGTTGATGTTTGATACCTTTGGGATTTGTCAAAAAGGAAGGGCCGTCTCCAAGAGTGATCAACCGGCGGCCTCCAGGTTGGTTTAACCCCAGACAACCAGAACCGTCACCTGACACCGGTGATGCGGGTAGACAAAAGCCGAAGAAACGAGAACCTGATACTGGAAATGCCGGCAGACGAGAGCCAAAAATACCCCGCTCAAAAAGAAGCTAACGGTAACTATTGGAAGTTACTCGGCAACTCCCAATAGTTACCGAGGCCGAGTGGGAGTTGCCGAGCAACTCCCGTCTGCACTAAATTTTAATTTGCAAACAAATAACAAAATGTTAAAATAATGAAAGGGTCGTATATTCTTTTAAGTTATGCTTCATTGCGTCACTAAATATTTTGTCATTAGACATTAGGATTTAGACATTTTTATATATGCTTTACCCAAAAGAACAAACAATGGAACTTTTTGAAAAACTGCCGCGGGAATTACGAGCAGCCATCTTTTCCGAAGATAATGCGGATTATATCCGCCAAATTGCCGAGAGATATAAAATAACTGATAAAGTCAAGGAGTTGGCTATTTTGGTTGGCAATATCCTTTTGGGCTTATTGTCGCCCGACACTCTTGGTAAAGCCATGGAGCAAGAGCTGCAAATTTCAACTGAAAAAACCAGCGCCATTAGCCAAGAAATCAACCGCTTGATTTTATACCCGGTTAAAGATAAACTTATTGATTTTTACAAAGAAATCAGTTTTGCGCCCAGCGGCGCTATCACCCAATTGGAAAAACAAAAAATCGTTGTCGGCGCTTCTCAGGACGAAAATATAGAGAACATAACTCCAGATGAATTGGGTGGCGACACTTATCGCGAAATGATTGATTAATTTATATTATCAAAAGCAAACAGGGGTCTGACCCCTGTTTTTAATACAGGGGTCAGACCCCTGTATTTAATATCTAATCAGTTTTTTTCAGCGGGAAAATGGCAATGGCTGAAGCACAGTTTTTACGCTCGCCAAAGCCAAACTTTTCCCTGCCCCCGCATTTGCTGATAGAATGCGTGGTTAAATCGCCAACACTCTCGGTGAACACCTCAGAATTTGCGCCTGGGCCATTGTCCCAGCATTTTTTGCACACAGCATCGTCTGTTGGATTATTTTTTTGGTCAAATTGACACTGAGCGCAGTCGGCAATATCTTTGACCGAATTTTCAAAAAGCACCACCGCGCAATCGCCTTTAATCTCGAGCGACTTGATTTTGTCAGCAAAATCAATGTTCTTTCTTTCCATTTTTGACTCACCAGTGTCTTCATCCTTGATTTTTACCAAGCCATTTTTAATTGTTTTAGGGATATTCACCGGCACATAAAGAGGCATTGGCAGAATCACAGAATCATACCGACTGGGACTGTTGAATTTATCAGCCAAATAATCCTGATGATTGGGCACAAAAACTATACAGTTGTTTAAATACATTTTGCCCGTGCAAAGCGTCACTTCCTCGCAAGCAACATTTTTCTTTATAGAAGAAAATGAGGTCTGTCCCTGGTTATCTCTATAAACAATTTGATTCTCCAGCTCAAAAATCTCTATTGATGATGTTTTATTCCCATCTTTCAGCCGACCCAAACGATCTTGCTTATTAATCGGAGCCCGAGCTGAATATATTGGCGGCGGTTCTCCTTTTTGCTGCTTCAAGGTCGGCATAGCGCTCACGCTCATCGCATCAACCGTCTCGTTATTATAAAAATAATAAAACGAAAGAAAATGTGTTGGGTTTAATGAGTCAAATGGGTCTCCTGCCTCACAATTCGGTGGGTTAAGCAAGGGATCGTTATCTACAGAGGAATCGCCGCAATATAACGAGCAGTCGCCTGGCACAAAAGCGATATTAGTTTCATATTCTTGCATATTCGGCTCAGAAAATCCATCTAAATATATTTTAGGTAAGAATAAAGCTGGCGGCGGGTCAGTTGGATTATCGTCCTCACGCCGTTCAAAAAATATCCGCAAATCTCCGGTGTAATTATAGTCATTGTGCAAAATGGCCAAATAGTCATGGATTTTACCGCCATCATTGTCAAGATTGTTGAGCTCAATTTCATCAGCCGCATTGTCAAACTTGACATTACTGTAACTAAAATCCTCTTCACTGGCGCTGAATGTTCTGGCCCCGCCAATTGCCGCGTACAAGGTAACGCCCGGGCCCCTGCCTTCTATTCTAATGGAAAGCGGCGGATGCGCTATATCGCTTATTATATTTGAAGGTGGGTGAAGAGGGTCATAATTATAAATTGTTGTGTCTCCATTATAATGGGTCACGGAGGATTTAAAATGAAGCATAAAATCATCATGAATAGTTATGAGCTTCATTCCAAAGTCCTTTGCCCCGGAGCCATCAGTGTTAGCAACACAAGAAGGCCGGCCGCCATCTGGAAGAGGACCAGGAACATCAGGAACATTCCCATCTTTATCCGCCACACCTTCTATGCGATATTCTATGATTCGGTCAGCGGTTGTTGAAGGAGGGGGCTCAACATTAAATTGTGTTTTAGGATGCGCAAAAATCTTGGCGCTATGAACAAATGCCCCGCCCTCGGTGTTTTCAGTGCCCCAAAAGCCCAAAGCATAGACCGGAAAATCTGTAAAAGTAACTATCTCCTTGGCGTCGGTTTCGTAAACCATATCCCCAAATTCAGTGGTTAGGTCCTCTATGTCATAACTCAAAAATCGGGCCGCGCCGGCTTTTATTAAATTTTCTAAGGTCTCGCTTTTACTCGTGTTAAAACCATTAACCGCATCAGGGTTGTAGCAACTAGTGATGCCAGTGGAAATGGTTTCATCGCTGCTGCATTCCCCTGAGATGGTAATCTCTTTATAGCAACCATCAATATCACCATTGCCATAAAGCCCTGCTTGGGTAAACATAACAATACCCGCGCCAACCTGGGCTTTTTTAATGGTCATTAGGGTTAGCTGGGGATTGATGGTTTGCAAAAGCAAATAGGCGCCGGCTATTATTAGCAAGCCCAGCAAACACTGCCAAACGCGGCTTTTAGCCGCGGTCATTGCGTTGGGCCGGCCAACCGAGGTTAAGTATTGAATACCCGCGTAGATTAAAGAAAAAACCGAAGCCAAAGCGGCCAAAATAACGCTCCAATCAATCACATAGCGGATAATGTCGGGTAGTTTTGACCGACCGGTAATCAATTGCTGGGTTGAAGGCGAAGCGGGATAAATGGTTTCCAGCTGCAAAGCCGCGTAAGCGAAAAACGGCACAACCAACATTGCCACTAATGCAAACAGGAAAATTTTAAAATATGCTTTTGCCATTTTTTATTTT
>CAYVXQ010000032.1:0-8938 GCA_964454625.1 uncultured Candidatus Saccharibacteria bacterium | reverse complement strand
AGTCTCTGAGGATTCTATCAAATTATATTTGATAGTCTTTCCTGCTGATTGTCCGCACCCAACACATTTTCACCCTTCAATAAATTCAGGGTAGTGTGGGATACTCGGATTTTCCAGCATATAGCCGAGTTTTCTTTTGACTTAATTGCTTAAGCCACGCGGCAACTCTATTTACCGCGGACGTTCACTGGAGGCTTAGTCCACTCTGCTTAACCTTGCGGTTAAACTGGCAGTTTTGACACTCCAGCACTGGTCAGGCCTCAGCCCCTATACATCCTCTTACGAGTTTAGCAGGGACCTGTGTTTTTGGTAAACAGTCGCCAGGGGTCTTTCGCTGCGGGCTACGCCAGCTACCAGCTGCCAGCTTTCCGCTGCCAGCAAAATTTATTTGCTGAAAGCCGTTAGCTGAAAGCTGATAGCTGCGATAGCCAGATCTTATCGCGAACTTACGATCGTTGTTTTGCCTAGTTCCTTAACGAGGTTTCACCCGTTCGCCTTAGTACACTAACACTAACCTACCTGTGTCGGTTTTGCGGTACGAATCCTATGCTTTTAACTTAACAAAGCTTTTCTAGGAAGAGTTTTCAATTGAGTTGCCCCAGCCGAAGCCAGAACTTCTTCTGCCGCAGCTCGCTATGCTCGCTGGGCGAAAATCCAAAATTCTAAATCCGAAATCCGAAACAAATTCTAAATCATAAATTCAAAATTCTAAAACGGTTTTGGTCATTTGAATTTTTAATTTAGTGCTTGTTTCGGATTTCGTGCTTCGTACTTCGGATTTTCGCAGCAAACGCAGTGAGCTGCGGCAGTAAAGCAAATCCAATAATGCTCTCAATCTCTAACTCTCCGTCGCTTTGCTAAAAAAGTATAGGAGGGCCGGAATATTAACCGGCTGTCCATCTCCTGACAGCTTTCGCTGGAAGGATTAGGGTCGCCTAACCCTTGGCTGATTGTCATTGCCAAGGAAACCTTAGGTTTTCGGCGGTCGCCGTTTTCAGGCGACTTGCGGTTACTCATGCCAACATTCTCACTTCCTATCGCTCCACCCTGCCTCGCGGCAGAACTTCAACGCAATAGGAACGCTCCCCTACCGCTAACGCGGCTATCGGCTGCCAGTTTCCTGCTTCCAGCCAGAAAATTAATTCTTATAGCTGAAAGCTGATGGCTGAAAGCTGAAAGCCGCGCTAGCCCGCATCTTCGGTATTGAGCTTGAGCCCCCTTAATACTTTGGCGCATCCCGCCCCGCCTCGCGCTCCGCACGAGGAAATCCTAATATCAAAACTCTAAACTCTAAACAAATTCAAAATTCCAAAATGACACGAAGTGTCATCCTGAGCCCGTTAGGGCGAAGGATCTCAGACAATGAGACCCTTCGCTTCGCTCAGGGTGACGCCTACGGCGTCATTTTGGATTTTGGTCATTAGGATTTGTTTAGGATTTAGAATTTAGGATTTAGAATTTCCTTGTGCGAAGCACAAGGCACTAGGACAGCGAGTTGTTACACACTCTTTAAAAGATTGCTACTTCTGAGCAAACTTCCTGCCTGTTTGAGGCGAAACACTTCCTTATAACACTTAGCTCACGCTACCGCAGCTATCAGCTGTCGGCTGCCAGCTTTCAGCTAAAAAAATTTGGCTGGTTGCTGTAAGCTGTGAGCTGAAAGCCGCGATAGCAAAATTTAGGGACCTTAGATAGCGGTCTGGGCTTTTTCCCTCTTGAGCACGGAACTTAGCTCCCGTGTTCTTACTTTAAGACAGAACTGATGGTATTCGGAGTTTGATAGGATTATCTGGGAAAACCCTCGATAGCCCATTCAGTGCTCTACCCCCATCAGTTGATTACTTAAGCTAGCCCAAAAGCTATTTCGGGGAGAACCAGCTATTACCAAGCTCGATTAGCTTTTCACTTCTTACCACAACTCATCCAAGAGTATTGCACGGCTCACTGGTTCGGGCCTCCCCCTGGCTTTCGCTCGGGTTCACCCTGGTCATGGCAAGCTCGCTTGGCTTCGGGTCTTAAACATTCAGCTTTCGTTCGTGTCTCGCTGTCGCTCGCCACGGGAATTTTAAATTTTAAATTTTTAATTTTAATTGAAATCTTAATTTTAAATTTTAAAACTTTTGCTTTCACGCTTTTGTTTTAAAATTAAAATTTTAAAATTCATTTAAAATTTAGAATTTAAAATTTAGATTTGTGTCGAACGAAAGTGAGACACGAACAATACGCGCTTTTAACACTCGCTTTCGCTAAACCTTCGCGGCAGAACCGCTTAGATATGCTGAGTATTTAAACTCGTTGGCTCGTTCTACAAAAAGCACGCCATCACCTCGCGCGAAGCGCGAGAAAATCCTAATATCAAAACTCTAAACTCTAAACAAATTCAAAACCATTTTGGATTTTGGATTTTGAAGGATTTATTTAGGATTTAAAATTTAGAATTTAGAATTTCCTTGTGCTTCGCACAAGGCTCTGACTCTTTGTGAGCAAATGGTTTCAGGTACTATTTCATCGCCCTCACCGGGCTACTTTTCACCTTTCCCTCACGGTACTAGTTCACTATCGGTGAGCAGGTAGTATTTAGCTTTGGCTGATAGTTCAGCCGGTTTCCCACAAAGCATTCATTCCTTGTGGTACTCAAGTAAGATAGCAAGGAGCATGAAAGTTATTTTCGCCTACGGGACTATCACCCTCTTTGGTTGCCCCTTCCAGAGACCTTTGGCTAACAAATTCACCTAAATGTTCTCCCTCGGGCTTACGCAACTACTAACAACCAACCGCCAACTTCCAACAAAAATGTCAGTTATTGGTAGTTGAAAGTTAGGAGTTGCGAAACTCCCAACGCTACCCCCTTACAACACGCTACCGCAGCTATCAGCTGCCAACGTCCTGCTTCCAGCCAGAAAATTAATTCTTATGGCTGAAAGCTGATGGCTGAAAGCTGAAAGCCGCGCTAGCGTTTGAGCTCTTCCCTTTTCGCTCGCCACTACTAAGGGAATGGCCTCGCGCTCCGCACGAGGAAATCCTAATATCAAAACTCTAAACTCTAAACAAATTCAAAATTCCAAAATGACACGAAGTGTCATCCTGAGCCCGTTAGGGCGAAGGATCTCAGACAATGAGACCCTTCGCTTCGCTCAGGGTGACGCCTACGGCGTCATTTTGGATTTTGGTCATTAGGATTTGTTTAGGATTTAGAATTTAGGATTTAGAATTTCCTTGTGCGAAGCACAAGGTTGTTTTCTTTTCCTCTGGGTACTGAAATGTTTTACTTCCCCAGGTTCGCCTCCCGACTTACATCGGGATAATGAAGGTTTGCTTCATTGTGTTTCCACATTCGGAAATCCCCGGATCATAGCTTGCTAAGCAGCTCCCCGAGGCTTATCGCAGCCACGCCACGTCCTTCGTCGCCTCCTGCTCCCAAGGCATCCACCATTTGCCCTTAAAAAATTTGGGTATCCAACAGTTAGCAATCACTGTTGAACATCATTATTTGAACATTACTATAACTTATTACTCATTATTCAATTGGAAAGATCTTCATTCGTTGAGACATTCAGACATTTTACGAATAACCAATAAAAAACCGCTTTACTAAAGCGGTAATCGCCAAAAAAATATCCGGCCCTTAACCGCTTTTTGCTTTTCTTTGAATGTCTATCGTTTGTATCATAACGTTTTTAATTTTACTTATAAAAATATCCCTGTCAAGTCCCCCGCACCAAACCAAAACCTGTCTTTGAAAAATTTCCAGAGTTTAGGAAAAAAACCACCGGCTCAGACAATCAGAGATAAACTTAATGAAACTGAAAAGACAAGGGAAAATTTGGTTTTGTTCTGGCGCGGAGGCAAATGTTTAAATATCTTGGCTGTTAAAATCTTTCTATTGACACCCTTTTTCAATGTACGCTATAATGGACACAATCTAATGTATTAATATGCCCAGAAAGTATCTTCCAATTACCCAAGCCAGAAAAGAACTCTTTCAAATAGCCCAAGAAGTACAAAAGCCGGATATTCATTATATTTTAACCATTGAGGGCAAGCCGGAACTGGTTTTGATGTCTTTTGAAGAATACGATTCGCTTTTAGAAACAGTTGATTTTTTAAGCGAGCCGGGTGCTCTGCAGGAACTGAAAACAGCTGAAAAAGAAATTGAAAAAGGTAATGTTTATGATTGGAACGCGGTGAAAACAGAGCTTGAATTCGCAAGAAAGGGGGTAATGCTCGTGGCCGATGCTCCCAAAGAAAAATACCAGCCCAAAGTTAGAAAACGAAAAAAAAGAGATTAAGATGCGTTCAGAAGAATTTCAAATTAAATTTTCCGGCAAAGCTCGCTGCTCTCTAAAAAGAATTCCTTTTGAGTGGCAAACAAGAATAGAAAATGCCATTGAATGTTTAATGCAAAGTCCGTTTTATGGCAGAAAAATGTGGAAAAAATTCCAAAATAAAAGACGACTAAAATTGTGGCCGTATAGAATTATTTACGAAGTTGACGAAAAGAATCGCATTATTTTTATCCTTAACATAGCTCAAAGAGGCAATATGTTAATATGTCCCAAATAACTAACATTAAAATAAGCCAGATTCCTAAAGAAGACCGGCCCAGAGAAAAGCTCATTGCCCGAGGCGCCAAAAATTTGAAAGACGGAGAGCTTTTAGCTATACTGCTTAATACCGGCACTAAAGGTAAAAGCGCTTTACTGGTTGCTCAAGAAATCTTAGAAAAATATCCAAAAGCAAGCATTCTAAAACTTGGCTTCAAAGACCTGTCAAAAATAAAAGCCGTCGGGCAAACAAAGGCCTGCGCCATTTTAGCTGCTTTTGAATTTACAAAAAGAGCTCTTGAGGTAAACGATGAAATTTTGCCTAAAATAAACTCGGCTAAAGATGTGGTCGCTCAAGCCATTTATATGCGAGACAAGCAAAGAGAACATTTTATGGTATTATATCTAAATGGCCGAAACGAACTTTTGTCTAAAAAACCGATGTTTGTTGGTACTCTCAACGCCAACTTGGCCCATCCGAGAGAAATTTTTGCGGAAGCTCTGCGGCAAAATGCGGCTTTCGTGGCTTTCTGCCACAACCATCCTTCGGGTAATCCTTCGCCATCGCAAACCGACCTTATTTTAAACAAACGGCTGATTGAAGCAGGTAAAATAATGGGCATTGATGTCATTGACCATATTATAATAACCAAAACAAAGGTTTTTAGTTTCAAAGAACAAGGTCTAATTTAATTTATTATATTAAAAAATATGCCTCTACAAACAAAAGAAAAACTTTCGTTGCAAACTGCTTTCTTCTTCGTTATTGCTGATGAAAACGGCTCTTGTTATCAGCCCCTAACCCGAAAAGCCGACTCTTTGCTGGCTAAAGAAAACCTAAGAGCAAAATTTTTAGTGCGGCTTATTGAAAGCGGCATCTCCGAGCAAGACATTAAAATTGACTTTGACTCTCCTTCTTCTCTGTCTTCTGATTCAGCTGACTTGATTGCTTTTAAAAACACGAAACCATTTTTTATAGCGCAATTTTTTATTGAGGAACCATCGCCTTCGGATATTCCTCAAATCAAAAAAACGCTTTCGCAAAAAGCGCTCAGATTTGAGGCGAAATACATTGTTATTGTTTCAAATAACAACGAGCTTTGGTTTAAGGCAAATGGAAATAACAATGACAACAAAACTGTTCCGGCGCCGTGCACCTCTCAAAAAAATTAAGATAAAACTGGCAGCAGCAACCTCAATTATATTAATTTTTTCTTCTGTAAAATAGGCAGAATGCACAAAATACCATCTGCAACCTTGGCCACTTTTGACTGTCCGAGAACAAAATCAACTAAATTATCTAAAGGAACTTTGATAACCTGAGAGCGTAGAAAAACCTATTTTTGTCATTCTGAACGAAGTGAAGAATCTTGTCCTGACAAGGTTTGGAGATTCCTCGCTAACGCTCGGAATGACATCTTCAGGGGTTTTTCTACGCTCTCATATTATATTACGATGTCTTTAGGAGGAATTAACTATGGAAAAGGAAATTAAAATAGTACTGGGCTCAACGAGTCAGCATAAAATTACGGCTGTTAAGCAGGCGTGCCAACAGCTTGGGCTAATGGCATCTGTTTCTGGCGTTAAGGCGGCATCGGGGCAGAATGAGCAACCGGTCGGGTTGAGCGAAACATATCAAGGAGCGCTTAACCGCGCTCAAGGGGCCAAAGCACAAAACCCAGAGACAATAGCCATTGGTATTGAAAGCGGTATTTTTAGAACTGATAATGAAAAATTGCCGCTTACTATTGACTTGGCGGTTATTGTTGTTTTAACGCCAGACAATCGCCGCATTATGGCTACCACCCCGGGCATTGTCTTCCCGGAAGATTGTGTGGAAATAGCCAAAGAGTGTGGCTTTGCCACAACAACCGTTGGCTCGGTTATTGTTGAAAAGCTGAATGGCGACCCAACTGACCCGCAATCTACTCTGACTAACGGGATTGTATCAAGAGCCAAAACACTAGTTGACGGCCTTGTTGTTGCGCTGGCCCAGCTATAAGCTTGAAAACAAAAAATAGTGAGGTTAAACTTCACTATTTTTTAATTTTTAATTGATTAAAAAATTATAATTTTTACCCTTTAACTTTTCAGTAACTGATATGGACATTAGCAGGTAGTGTGAATTAAACTGTTAATCCGCTTACCCTCCTCTGCTTTTTTATTGTAAATATCTATGGCTTTTGGAGTAAGAGCGGTTATTACTTCAACTTCTGCTTTTTTCATTTGTTCAAAAAAATCATTCTCCACTTTTAAAACTCCTTCTTGCCCAGTACCAATAATAACAATTTCAGGACTTTCTTGTAAAAGCGCTTCAATCTCCCAATTCCCTATTTGATGAGTTGTGCCAAATAACTTCCGCAGCTTCTTCTCGTCTCGTTCAAAAACCGCGCCACCAATAATTAAAATCTGGCCATATTTCTTGCCGTCAATTACTATTTCGCCAAATTTTGTGGAATCAATATGCGGCATATCGTTTAAAAATTTTTCATACCAACGGCACAAATACAAATCCCGGATATTCAAACTTTTCAAATTCGCCTTCTGATTTTTTAATAAAAAGCCAAATGGAATTTCCGATTGGGCAAACAAGCCGACCATTAATTTTTAATTGCTCTTTCCAAGCAGTTGGAATGTCATTTTTCTGCAGGCAAGCGGAAACCAAAATCTTGTCATAGGACGTTTCTTTTTCATAACCCTTTGACCCGTCGGCTAAAATAAACTCGGCAATCCCCTTTTTTACAAAATTATATTTTGCCGCATTGTTTTGGCCAAAGGCGCTTAATTCTGGAACAATTTCCAAAGCAATAACTTTCCCTTCTGATTTTTCATTTTTCATTTTTAGTTTTTCATTTAGTTCTCCGCCGCTCACCATATAAGCAAGGAGAGAGCTCGTCCAGCCCGACCCCGAGCCAATATCCAAAATCTTATCGCCCGCATTGGGCTGAAGCAACTCCAACATAAAAGCCACGGTTAAAGGTTGAGAAATTGTTTGACCATAACCAATCGGCAGCGCCTCGTTTGAGTTAGCCAAATGTGTTGAATCCGCCGGCAAAAAATCCTCTCGTTTGATTTTTTGAAACCCCTCAATAATCCGCGGAGTTTTCAGCCAACCCTGTTCAATTAGTTCGTTGATAAGATTAGTCATATTACAGGGAGAAGTGCGCACCTGTCCCCCATCATCACGGAAACTATCCATTTTTCAAACTAAAACTATCGGCAATGTTATAGAATGTTTCTTTATAGCCGTCCCAGCTGTTTTTGGTTGTGTTAAAGGATATCACCCAAACATCTTCTCCTTGTCCAGCAATCACTATCATCAAAATTTTAAAATTTACCCCTTGCTGGACCAATTCCGCCTCTATCGCATAGGCGGCATTTTCGTTTATCGTTATGTCTTGCTCTTTGGTAAAAATAACATTTTGAATAGTTTGCGAAAGCCCATTTTTAACAATTTGCAAATAATCACTCATACTTTTCCCCTGAAGCGTGTCGTAGCTCACCGCTAAATAGCTCTTAAAATTAATCTTTTGCACTGCCGGGTCATTAATGTTTTCGTTAGCATTAACAGCCATTGCTGAAGCACCAATGGCCGGCGCGGTCTGTTTCCAACCGCTGGGAAGGTTAATGGAAAAATCATCAGTTATTATTTTATTTTGCGGCTGTTCGGCATTTGCCTGATTACCCGCCCCAGCGCCGCTTTCTATTCCTTTCTGATTTTCCGCGGGTGTTTGTTTGGTAAAATAAACGCTAATTGACACGGCCAACGCAATACCCAAAAAGATTAAAACGATGATTACAATTTTATTTTTCATAGCTTTTTACGATTATTTAATTTTTTTGTAATTATATTTGTTTAATAATAATTCAATGTCAGAATATTTCTTGCCCGCTAAAATTCCGCCCGCAATAATTTCATCTTGAGTAACCTCGGCCAAGCAAAAATCAGGTATTTTAAAACTATCTTTTTCTTGGCGGGAAGTAAACTCAAAATCAACCACGCCAAGCCCTTCCAAATTGTCCAAATAAATATCTATTTCTGCTGTTTTCCCTTCAAAAGGATAAAAATAGCGGTTTTTTCGTAACCTTTTTCCTTCAATTTGAGATAATTCTTCAAATTCTTCTTTTGCTAAAGATATTGTGTGCTCTACATGTTCAGAGGAATCATTTTCAACTAAAGGATACTTTTTGGTTATTTCAAAAGCACCGCCTTTTTTGCGAATTCTTAAAATGGGATGCTTCGCGGATTTTGGAATATAAATATCAATAATCTCAATTGATTTGCATTTTTCCATTCCCGCAGGAATATTTTTCAACAAAAATGTTCTCTCTAATTCAATTTTCATAGTAGATTTCTAAATTAGTTTTAATTTGAAACCCCTAATTGAACCGTG
>CAYVXQ010000031.1:0-8984 GCA_964454625.1 uncultured Candidatus Saccharibacteria bacterium | reverse complement strand
ACGTGTCGGATTCTTCGCCTGCTGGCTCAGAATGACGGCAAACCCGTAAGTCCTAATAATAAAAATATACAAATCAAAAAAATAATCGCCTCAATAATAATCGCTTTTGGAGTATTTTTCACAGGGCTAATGCTGCTTAATGTTTGGAACCCCACCAGTACTATAAGAAACAATTTACTAATAAACAAAATTATGCCTACGGCCGAAATACTCTCTGTTGCTTTTTTAGTTCTTTTGGCAGTATTAAAACTGATTGAAACAAAAAATAATTCGTAAATATATAATAGAGGGCCTATAGCATAATGGCAATGTACTGCATTCGCATTGCAGTGATGGCAGTTCGATTCTGCCTAGGTCCACCATATTGAATTAGTCGCCTCGCTCGGGGCTTCGCCCCTCGCTTCCACAACAAGACGATTTAGTCAGCTTTGAATTACGAAATGCAATTTAGCAATTAAAGTTAGACAATTCAAAAACAGTTTGGATTAGCCAAATTGAATTTACCACTACTTTGTTTTGACAAACTCTGTTAATTTGGTTTTCACAATTAAGAAATGGAACAACTGAGCAGTGAATAGATATAGTTAGCGAAATATCCGCTTGCTGACATGGGCAAAAAAGTGATAAGCCCGTGAAACATTTTCAAATTTCTAATGGAAACCTCAATGAGCATTCTGGTATTGTAAAGATGAAATTGCCAATCAGTATTCAAAGTGGTCAATAAATAAAATTATGCAAAAAGAAGCCAGGGCCAGAATAAAAATCAATGAGTTGCTTCAAAATGCCGGTTGGAGATTTTTTGACGACAAAAATGAAAAGGCAAACATTGTTTTGGAAAATAACGCCAAAATCACCAAACAAGCCATAGATGAATTTGGCAATGATTTTGAAAAAACCAAAAAGGGCTTCGTTGATTTTTTATTGCTTGATGAAAAGGGTTTTCCGTTCGTAGTTTTAGAAGCAAAATCGGAAGACAAAGACCCCTTGACCGCTAAAGAGCAAGCGCGCCGTTACGCCCAATCTCAAAACGCTCGCTTTATCATACTTTCAAATGGCAACCTTCATTATTTCTGGGATTTAGAACGAGGCAGTCCGACCCAATTTATCGCAATTACTTTCCGCTTAGTTTGGCAAAGAAAATAAATAGGGCGATAAACAGCAAACCCATCAGAAACGGCGCGACAAAGGAAATAACACTGCGCTTGCCGGACCTAAATCTTTTCAATAAAAGAGAATTAGATACCACTGAAACCGAACTTAATGCCATTGCCAAACCGGCTAACTCCGGCTTTAAGGCAATGCCCCAAGCCATAAAAACCCGAGCGGCAATCGGAATGCCAATAACATTATAAAACAAAGCAAAAAACATATTTTGCTTGATTTTAGACACAGTTGAGCGACTTAAGTCAATGGCTGTTAAAACACTTCTTAAATCGTTTTTAACAATAACAATGCCACCGGTTTCCATAGCCACATCTGTACCCGAACCCATTGCCACGCCTAAATCCGCCTGAGCCAAAGCCGGAGCATCATTGATGCCATCGCCTATCATTGCCACCCTGAAACCATCACTTTGCAATTTCTTTATTTCAGCGGCTTTGTCTTGGGGCAAAACCTCGGCTAAAACATTTTTGATGCCTGCTTGCTTGGCTATTGCCTGAGCCGTTCTCCGATTGTCGCCGGTGAGCATAAAAGTTGTCAAACCGCGCCTGTGCAGGGCATTCACTGTATCTGTGGCGCTTTCTTTGATGACATCGGCTACTGCCACAATACCTAAGACCTCTTTGTCTGTTGCTAAAAACATTGTTGTTTTGCCCTGTTCTTCTAATCGCTGAACCTTTCGCTCCACATTTTCCACATTTAGCCCGACAACATCGGCCATTAGTTTGCGATTGCCAAAATAATATTTTTGGCCGTCTATATCGCCCACAACGCCATGCCCGGGAATAGCGCGAAATCCGCTCGCTTGTTTTATGGTTATTGATTCTTCTTTGGCATACTGCACTATGGCTTCAGCCAAAGGATGTTCGGACATTTGTTCTAAAGCAGCGGTTATGCCAAGCACTTCGTCTTCGTTGGCCAATCTAATTCCTATAATATCTGTCACTTGCGGCTTGCCTAATGTTAAAGTACCGGTTTTGTCAAAAACAACTGCTTTAATTTTGCAAGCCGCTTCCAGCGGCTCTCCGCCTTTAATTAAAATGCCCTGCTCCGCTCCCTTACCTGTGCCCACCATAATAGCGGTTGGCGTGGCTAAGCCCAAAGCGCACGGACAAGCAATCACCAAAACAGCGGTAAAAGCCATCAAAGAAAAAGCCAAGCCAGCTCCAAACAGAAAGAACCAAACAAGAAAAGTTAAAACAGCGATACCGAGCACAGCCGGCACAAAACGGGACGATATTTTATCCGCGAATGCCTGAATAGGCGCTTTAGAACTTTGGGCGTCTTCAATAAACCGTATAATCTGAGCTAAAACCGTGTCCTTGCCCACTTTGGTAGCTCTGAATTCAAAACTGCCGTGTTTGTTGATGGTAGCGCCAATAACCGTATCCCCAACATTTTTTTCCACCGGGATGCTTTCTCCAGTAAGCATTGACTCGTCCACCGAGGAATTGCCTTTGATAATTTCGCCGTCAACCGGAATTTTTTCGCCCGGCCGAACCAAAATAACGTCTCCTTGCACCACCCTCTCAATTAGAATATCTTCATAACTGCCTTGTTTTAAAACCCGGGCGGTTTTTGCCTGAAGACCGAACAATTTCTTAATGGCTTCGGATGTTTTGCCTTTGGCTTTTGCCTCAAGCCATTTGCCCAAAAGAACGAAAGTAATTAAAAAAGCCGCGGTTTCAAAATACAAATCAGGTATTTTTTCTCCTGCCAAACCAATCAAACTGCCTTTAGAAAAAACATAGCTCAAGTACGCGAATAAGCTGTAAAAAAATGCCGCGCTCGTGCCAATGGCAATCAGGCAGTCCATATTAAAGGTTTTCATCCGCAAACTGCTCCACATTCCTTTATAAAATCCGAAGCCAATAATAAACTGCACCGGCAAGGTCAAAATCAAAGAAACAATACCAAAGTACGGCATAAACACCCTTCCTGGCAGGAAAGAAAGAAAGTCCAACAGCATAAAATAAAACATCGGCAAACTCAAAGCAAAACCCCACCAGAATTTTTTCCAGTAATTTTTGATTTCCTTTACCCTTCTGGTTTTTTCCGCTTCTGGATTGTCGGATTTATAGAGTTCAGCCCGATAGCCGATTTTTTTAACAACATTCAATAAATTGCCTACATTGGTAAGCGAGCTATCAAAAACAACGCGGCCCCTGGCTGAAGCAAAATTGACATTGGCGCTCAAAACTCCCGGCGCTTTTTTAAGCCCTTTTTCTATCAAGCCCGCGCAAGAAGAACAATGCATTCCTTGAATTTCTAAGATTGTTTTTGTCATATTTTTTTCTAAATCTAATTTTTATAATATGAGAGCGTAGAAAAACCTATTTTTGTCATTCTGAACACATTCACTTCGTTCAGTGTAAACTCCGTGAAGAATCTCGTTCTGACGCGGTTTTTACCTTGCCGGAGATTCCTCGCTAACGCTCGGAATGACATTTTCAGGGGTTTTTCTACGCTCTCAAATATATCATTCATTAGTTTTTTATACGACCATTAACTAAAAAGTTAAAATTTTATCGCTTTCTTTTATCAACGAATACAAATCTTTCAGGGTGTTTATCGGGCAAGTTTTAGCCGCTTCTTGGTTGCGTAGTTTTAAGCAAGTGCCGCAAGCTAAAATCTGCGCCTTTTCCGACAGCAAAAATTCTTTCACTTGTTCTTGGATATTGAACTTTTCGGAGTTGCCCGATTCATATTCAACGGCTTGGCCAACAAGGAAGATTTTAACTTCGTCGCCTTGCTTGGCGGCAAAATTAGCCAAACGCAAGGCATTCCAATTAGTTTCCAGATTGCCGGTTGAGATAATAATGGCAAGCTTCATAAATTTTATAGTTATTTAGAATAAACCTGAAACCTGCTCTAAATCCGTTTGTTTAATAACAATTTGACCATCTCTTACTTCTAAATCCGGATTAATCGGTGCAGGATTACAGCCGCCTTTTTCCGTGGCGATTTTTTCCATAGAATACCTGTTGCCGCAATTGTTGCAAACCATTTCATTGCCTTCCTGGCGAAAGCCCTTTTTCTGCTGAAAGCAAATCTGACAACTATTGGCGGCCGCTCTGTATTTTCCGTTTTTGTCTTTAACAACGAAAAAATAAACTGTTTTTCCGCTTGTCAACATTACATTATAAAAGCTGGCTTTTTGGCTTTCAAAAACAGCGAATGGGATTTCAGCAGCGCCGCCTTCCAAAATTAAATTTTCTCCTTTGTCGCCAAAGAAAACTTGCTCTTGCCGATTCGCGGATTGTCTATTCTGATTTTGAAACAACTGGGTAGAGGGTTGACTTAGTCCTTGGGCCGCCTGTTCTTCCACTATCAATTTACCTTGCATACTTCTATGCCCTTCCCCGCAAAAATTATTGCAATACCAAGTAAATTCTCCGGCCTGATTTGCCGTGAATTCTAACACCTCATCACCCCTTAATCCCAAATCGGGGATTCTTATTCCATGGAGAACATCTGCATTTTCTATATTGATTTTTATTTTTTCGCCTTTTGTTGCCTTGATAACGTTTGGTTCATAGCCAAATTTGAATGCTTTTACGCTAATTTCCCGCAAAGGCAGCTCTTTTTGAATTGTTTTTTCAATTTCTTCTGAAGGAGCGCCAGTATTTTTTATATTGGCTGTTTGAAAGATATTCCCCTTAAAAATTAACAGCGCTGCGCCGCCTGCCAAAACAATGGCAAAAATTATAGTATTTTTTTGTTTTTGAGTCATATTTTTTTATTTTAATTTTGATTAGCTGAATTTTGCGCATTGCCGTTGTTTTCGCCGGGACAACCTAATAATTCTTTTAATTCTTCAAAGGTTCTGTACCCGCTATACGCTTTATCGTTTATGATAAAGGTAGGCACCCCCTGGAATTGATGACGAACAGGTCCAATAGCCACATTAACCTCTTTAACCCTAACGCCCAAGTCCTTAATCTCAGTAATCGTTCCTTCATCTTTAACTTTCTGACACCAAGAGCAAATATCGGCATAATAAAAAATCATCTCTTTAATTTGACATTGAAGGGGTACGTTGGACGGAGAATTTGGCTGTCTAGTGAGCAACCACACTCCCGCAATTAAGCCAACCGCTATAAAAATGGCTAAATGTATTTTTTTCATATTTTTTCTGCAAGCAAATAATATTTTGTTTTGGCGCCGTTGAATATCTTTATTTTTAACAAATATTTGGCAAAAAGCGCGTTTAATTCTTTGGAAAAATAAAAATCGCTTTTCATTTTTAATAATTTTTCTATCAGCGCGATCAATCCGCCAATGATTGTTCTTGGATTAAATTCTTCAATCAATAATTTACCGTTTTGCATTAGAACTCTTTTAATTTCTTGGCAAATAATTTCTTGATTTCGAAAATGATGGAAAGAGTCAATAATTATTATCTTGTCAAAATAACTGTCAGGGAAAGGAATCTTGTCCGCTAAACCCAAAATGCAAGATAATCCAATATGGTTTTTGCATTTTTCTATCATCCCAGCGGACGAATCAAGAACGATGATTTCTTGAGCTTTGCCTATAAAAAATTTAGAAACTCTTCCGGTGCCGCCACCGAGATCTAAAATTTTATCTGTCTTTTTAAAATTATCTAACTGGCATAATATTTTAAAAGTTTTTTTGGCCTCACGATGGAACACTTCATAAGCTGGCGCAATAAAATCAAAAAAATTCATAGTTTATTCTTTGCAACAATCAATAACTTTTTAATTAGTTGCCGAAGATTGGATTTTACAATTCGGACATAGTCCTTTTTTGCACTGAGGACAGGGATCTTTGCCTTGGGCAATTAAATCATCGCAAGCGCAGGTGCCGGCAGTAAAATTATTCCATTGGTTTGCTTCCATATAACACATTGTACAGGGTGGATTGATACAACACCGATAATCGCCTCTTTCAATCGCTTTGGCAATAGCGAAATCTCTTTCGTTGATTAGACGTTGATACATCGCTTCTGGCGCTAATTTTTCAAAAGTCGGATTTTGAATATTAAAGAATAAATAACCAGCAATGCCACCGAGTAAAAAAATTAAAACAATAAAAATAAATTTTTTCATACTTTTCATAAACCATCAATTAATTAAGCAAACTCTCAATTATCTGTTGAAACGATTCGTAAGGCACTGCCCCGCTAACAATCTGACCATTAATAAAGGTTGCTGGAGTGCCATTAACCCCTTTTTGCGCGCCTTCTTGCGCGTCTTTTTTAACTTTCTGCGCGTATTTTCCCGAATCCAAACAACTATTAAATTTTTCTGAATTTAAACTCAGCTCTTTTGCCCACTGCTTAAAATTATTCAAGCTATAGTCCTGATAATTTTCAAATAACTTATCATGATATTCCCAAAATTTCCCTTGTTCGCTGGCACATTCAGAGGCCTCGGCTGCTTTTTAGACGTTTTGATGAAACCCCAAAGGAAAATGCTTGTAAATCAGCCGTATTTCTTGGGGATATTTACTAAACAGTTGTTGTAGAGTGCGATAATGCCTTTCACAAAACGGACATTCAAAATCAGAAAATTCAATTAAAGTAATCGACGCGTCAAAATCGCCGCGGATATGATTGTCCTTGGTAATAGTAAAACTTACTTGCTTTCCCGCCTGCGGAACCTGATCGGCAACTAATGGTGCCTTAGCATTTTTTTTAAGCACTTGTTCTTGCTTGTTTTGAGCCGTATTTCCCGATTGAGACAAACTTGCAAAGGAATTTTTTAAAACATCGCGACTGGCCGAGTTGCTTAAAAAGATAATGTTCAAAAAAACAGAAATAACAAACAATACCGTCAAAAACCTTTTTCCTGAAAGAATACCTGGCCCGACATCGCCGTCGTTTTGACGAGGACTTGACGCGGCCACAACTTCCACCGGGCTGTCGCCTTGGCTTTCCTCTGCTTTGTCCCATTGTTCCACGGTATAGTCGCCGGCTTTTTTTATCTTTTCTATAACGTCGCTTTCATTTGTTTTCTTGCCATCATAAATAACCTCTGCTTTTTTAGAATCAATGTCAACTATCACGTTCACTATGCCCGGCAAACTATTAACATTATTTTTAATTAAAGAAACGCACGATTGACAATGGATACCTCTAACTTTAAGAGTAATTTTTTTAGTCATATTTTTTATTATTTTTTTATTTTTGAAGGGCAGACCTCTCTTATAATGAAAAAACATTTAAAAAAAGTTGTTAGAGGTCTGCCCCTTAGCGACCTCCGCAGCCGCAGCCGCCCCCGCCGCCTCCGCAGCCCTGAGCGCCCGAAGGAATAATACCGGAAGAATCATTGGAATCATTTGCTTCAACCGTATTTAACAACCCTAACGAACCGCTATTTTTTTGCTCGCCAATAACCTCTATGGTACCTGATACCATACCCATCCAACAACTAAACCGGTATTTACCCGTTTTTTGCGCAGTAAATTCCTTAACGCTAGTTTGCCCGGGAGTTAAACTAATCTGGCCGCTGAATAAACTTTTAGAAATAACCGCATTGGTACAGCCGCTTGTGCCAGTGTCGGCAATTTCCCATCTGACAGGCACGCCGACTTTTATCTTGAAATAATTGGGTTTGTATCCTGAAGCAGAGGCCTGCATTTTAAGCACCTGTTTGCCGTTGACAATCGGCGCCAATCCGTCTTCGCTTTGAACATTTTGGCTGTTATTGTTGTTTGACTGGGCCGAAAAATTCTCCCACAAACCGGCAAAACCGCCATAACCCAAAACATTCAATTGATTATTAATGTTAAACAGAGCAAAAAACAAAACAATCACCCCGGCTATCTTAGCAAACCGGCCAGACAAATGGGGTTTTTGGGAAAATTTGACGGCCGAAAGGCCAATACCCATCAAAGCCGGGGCCGTGCCCAAAGCAAAAAAGCTCATAATAAGCCCTGCTTGAACCGGGTTTCCTGAAAGCAAAGCCAGGCCTTGAGCGGTTATGGTAAAACCGCAGGGTAAAAAGAAAGTTAAAGCGCCCATAATAAAAGGCATCTCCTTGCCTTTAAAATTTTTTTCATCGACGATATATCTGGTGGCTGATTTTGGCATTGTTATCTGAAATTTCCTTATTGCTTTAACGCCCAACATCTGCAAAGCCAGCAAAATCATTACAGCCGAAACAACAATCACTAAAAACGGAGCAAAACCAAGGGTAAATTGCAATTTACTGCCCACTAATCCTAAAACAGCGCCCAAAACGGCAAAGCCCAAAACCCGGCCAAGATTAAACATAAGATGGGGCTGGAGTTTGTCTTTAGTTGAATGTTTTTCAGAGTAAAGCTCTGTCCACTGCTTAGACAAAGAAAGCACTAAGCCCCCAACCAAAGCCGCGCAAGACGTTACTCCAGCCAATAAACCAAAAACAAAAAAAGCGGGTAAAGATGACTTAGACCCAACATTAACAGCGCTGGCAATGCCTAATTTATTCAAAAACCAAAAAGCGGCAATAATAGCCAAAGAAGCGCCGGCAATCACAAAAAAATCATTGTTGCCTTCCTTGTTTTTTTCAGTCGCGGGTTTGTCAGAAAAAATATAGCCCGCCTTCTTAAACATTTCGTTCAGTTCGTCCGCTGACGGCCTATTGCCATCATATTCAATCAAAACCTCGCCCTTGTCCGCCTTGGCCTCAACTGCTTTAATGTTTTTAATTTCCAACAATCTTTTCTCAATCAATAATTCGCACGAAGCGCAGTGAGTGCCTTTGACAAAATAAAGATGTTCTTTTGTTTGAAGCATATTTTTTTTATTCACTTTTATTATTATGAGAGCGTAGAAAAACCTATTTTTGTCATTCTGAACACATTCACTTCGTTCA
>CAYVXQ010000030.1:0-8985 GCA_964454625.1 uncultured Candidatus Saccharibacteria bacterium | reverse complement strand
TGTGCTTTGTTTGTAATTTGTGTTTTGTAATTTGTGTTTTATCTTATTGGGATTTCGTGCTTGGGATTTCGGATTTTTTAGTTGTATGTCCATTATTAAAAAAATCAAATATGTCTGGCAGGTTTTTCGCTGGTTCGTGTTGGATAATTTGTTGCGCGGCGAAATTAAAAAAGTTAGCCACTTATTTTTGATTATGTTTAGGCATTATTTCAGCCGTTTGCCGCACTCAGCCATTATTGAAACCGGCAACACCTGCAATTTTCAGTGCGCCACCTGCCCTACGCCTCACAAGTTGATACATTCCAGAAGGCCACCAACGATGATGGGCTTAACTGAATTTAAAAAAATTATTGGCCACATAAAAAATTATGTTCACATTGTTTATGTTTATAATTCCAACGAGCCCTTATTAAATCCTGATATCGTGGAAATGATTTCTTACGCCAACAGCGCTAATTTGCACACAATGATTTCCACCAACGGCTCTTTGTTTACTGAAGAAAAATCGCGAGCCATTCTAAACTCTGGCTTGGGCGAGATAAGGTTTGCTTTAGACGGTTTAACCAAGCAATCGTTTGAGGCCTTTCGGGTTGGCGGTAATTTTGAAGAGGTGATTGGCAATATTAAACGGTTTTGTCGGCTCAAACAGGAAATGAAAAAGCATCGCCCCATTGTTACTTTGCAGTTTATTTTAAATAGATATAATCAAGAACAGATTCCGGATATTAAAAAATTTGCCAAAAAAATTAAGGCCGACAAGCTTTACATCAAGCCGTTTATTTTAAGCCCCTATGCTTACACCGAGGAAGAACGAAAGGTTTTGGGCCGCAAGTTTTTTCCCACTAAGGATATTTATGACAGCGAAATTGTTTATAAAAGAGAAGAAGATAATTTATTGCCAAAGCGGGTGCCTAAGAAATGCCCTGCGGTTAAAAGGGTTTTTACTGTTTTAGCCAATGGCGAAATGGTGATGTGTTGTTTTGATTTGTTTGGCGATTATTCTTACGGCAATCTCGTTGAGAACAATTTTAAAAAGCTTTGGTTTTCTGAAAAAGGCAAAAGAATTCGCCATTTAGCGTATAAACGTTCCTTTCCCTTGTGCCAAAAATGCGGCAATATTGAATAATCAGGCAAAACTGACTAGCAAGTTTGAGCAGAGTCAGTTGTGCGGGGTCAGACCTCCTTAAAACTTCTGCATACAGCTTGGGGGAGGTCTGACCCCACACAACTGACCCGGCAAACTTGCGCACAAAATACATAAAATAATTGAAAAACTCTGCGGCCCCCTTAAATTATTATGATTTATTCTAAAAAAGTCCTCCAACATTTTAATAAGCCCCACAATTACGGAAAAATGAAAAACCCCGATGGGGTTGGCGAAGTGGGCAACGTCGTCTGCGGAGATCTGATGGAGCTTTTTATTAAAGTGGCTAAAAATAAGAAAGGCCAGGAGATTATAAAAGACGTCAAATTTTCAACTTATGGCTGTTTAGCCGCGATTGCTTCTTCAAGTATACTCACTGATTTGGTTAAAGGAAAGACCTTGGAACAAGCAATGGAGTTTGACAGAAAAGAAATTGTTGAGGAATTAGGCGGGCTTCCTCTAATAAAAATCCATTGTTCGGTTTTGGCTGGCGATGCTTTGTTAGAAGCGATTCACCATTACTTAACTAAAAACAAAAAGCCAATTCCCGAAAAACTAACCAAACGCCATCAGCAATTGCAAAAAGAGAAAGAAATGATTGAAAAAGGAAAATGTTAAAATTCACGCTATCAAAAAAACGGTTCTGCTCACCGTTTTTTGGTGTGCGCTGCCCCTAGCATTTTTACCGGATTATTTTTCTAAAACTAATTCTGGGTAAATTTTCAGCAAGGCGGCTGAAAAACTGACAATAATCGGGCCTAACAAAAATCCCATTGGCCCAAAAACTTGGATGCCGCCCAAAACCGACAAAAGAATAAGCAGCGGATGAATTTCCAGACCCTTTTTCATCAGTCGCGGGTTGAGGATATTGTCAATTAAACCCACAGCCACAATGCCCCATAATGCCATACCCAGGCCCGACCAAAGATGGCCGTTGATTAAAAGGTAAGCAATAACCGGCGCAATGGTTAAAGAGACCCCCAGCCCCGGGATTAAAGCGGCAATAACCGTAAGGCAGCCCCATAAAGCCGCACTGGGCACGCCAAAAATTTTAAAACCAAGGCCGGCAAAAATACCTTGGACTATGGCAATCAACAGAGTTCCTTTTAAAACCGAAGCCATTGCCATTTTGATTTTCAGAAAAAGCAATTGGTCGTGTTGGTCAGACAGTGGGCTGATTTTTATAAGATATTTTTTAATTTCCGGGCCGTCTTTCAAAAAGTAAAATAAAGATATAATGCTTAAAACAAAGCCCAGCGCGATTTTAGCAAAGCCCGAAAACAAAGAACCCGAATGTTTTAACATCCAACTGAGCGATTGCTCAGCCAAGCCGTTTATGTTTATTATTTTATTAAAGTTGAAATTTATTCGGGGAAAATAATGTTGAATTTTTATTTGCAAGCCGGCCATAAAATCCGAAACAGGAGAGTGGCTGGCGCGTGTCTGGCCGTAAAGATTTTTGGCTTCTTGGAAAATCTGCCAGCCAAAAAATGTTAAAGGCGCCAAGACAATAAGCAAAATTAAAAAAACCGAAACAAGGGTTGTAATTGTTCGGCTTTGCTTGAAAGTTTTTAAAAGCAAATTATTAAGCGGAGTAAAAACAATAGCCAAAGCGGCTGTCAGGGCTAAAATGCTGAGATAGGGCAATAAAATAAAACCAGTTAAAACAAGAGCAATTGCGACTAAAATTAAAAAAAATAGTTTTTGAATTTTTTGATTTTGCATTTTTTGTGTTAAGTTTTTTAAGTTGTTTTATTCTATAATGAAATAATATGAAAAACAACAAACTGAAAATAGTGGTGGCAATGTCTGGCGGAGTTGATTCATCAGTGGCCGCTGCTTTATTAAAACAACAGGGCTATGATATTGTCGGGATTTTTATGAAATTTTGGAAATCGTCGTTTGATGATAAAAAAAATGGCGGTTGGAACAGGTGCTGCGCTTTTGAGGCGCAGCAACGAGCCAGAGCAGTGGCTCGTGTTTTAAATATTCCTTTTTATGTGTTGAATTTAGAAAAACAGTTTAAAAGCAAGGTTGTTGATTATTTTTTACAGGAGGCGCGGGCTGGCCGCACCCCTAATCCTTGCGTTATTTGCAATAAAGAAATAAAGTTTGGGCTTTTATTAGATAAGGCAATGGCAATGGGCGCTGATTTTGTGGCTACTGGCCATTATGCTCGGCTACTGCGGGAAATTCTAAACCCTAAATCCGAAATTCTAAACAAATACAAAATACAAAATCTGAAATCCAAGACAGTTTTCAAAATTTTAGAAGCAAAAGATAAAAATAAGGACCAGTCGTATTTTTTGTGGCAATTAAATCAAAAACAATTATCAAGGATTTTATTGCCAATAGGAGAAATCGCCAGTAAGGCAAAAGCGCGAGATTTGGCGCGAAAGTTTAATTTGCCAGTGGCTCAAACAAAAGAATCGCAGGAAATTTGCTTTGTAAAAGATAAGGTGGCCTATTTTTTTAAGCAAACTATTGAGCCAAAAAAAGGCAAAATAACAACCAAACAAGGCAAGGCAATTGGCCAGCATCAGGGCCTGTGGTTTTATACTATTGGTCAAAGGAAGGGGTTAAATCTGTCGCAAGGTCCCTGGTTTGTCGTTGACAAGGATATAAAAAACAATAATTTAATAGTTAGTAAAAACGAGAAGGATTTATTGCAAAAAGAGCTTATTGCTGAAAATGTTAATTGGATTTCCGGGCAAGAACCAAAACTGCCCCTGAAAATTAAAGCTAAAATTCGCTACAGAAGCGAATTAGCAAGCGCGACGGTGAAAGAAAAAATCGCGGCAAAAAAATACAAAGTGGTTTTTAGCAAACCCCAAAGAGCCATTACTCCGGGTCAGTCAATTGTTTTTTATTTACTTCATCGAAGTCCCGCTGTAGGTGGGGCGAAGGCGGGCGAGGCAAGTGAATTGTTGGGCGGCGGGATTATAGAATTGCAAATTGCAAATTTAAAAATGCAAAATTAAAAATTTTATGCTAACATAAAGCATAAAGTTAATATTATGCAGGAAATTTCAAAAAATTTGGATAGAGCCATTTTACTTGGCAACGAAGCCATTGTGCGAGGCGCCTTGGAGGCAGCCGTGCAGTTTGTGGCCACCTACCCGGGAACCCCTGTTTCGGAGATTGGCAATGAGTTTGCCAAAGTTGCCGCTAATAACAACAAACTGTATTTTGAATTTTCCACCAACGAAAAATTGGCAATTGAGGCGGTTATTGGCGCCAGTTTTTCGGGTTTGCGATGCCTTTGTGTTATGAAAAATTTCGGTCTCAACGTGGCCACTGACAGTTTACTGCCATTTTTGTATACGGGCTCAAAAGGGCCGACGGTTATTGTTGTTGCTGACGACCCTTCCTGCTATAGCTCGGCTCAATCAGAGGAAAACTCGCGGGGTTTTGCTCAATTAGCCCATATTCCGATATTGGAGCCGGCTGACGTGCAGGAATGTTTTGATTTTACTAAGCTGGCTTTTGAGATTTCTGAAAAATTTAAAATTCCGGTGATGGTGCGCTTAACTACTCGCGTTGCTCACCAACGGAGTATCGTTGAGTTTAAAGTTCAAAGTGAAAAATTAAAAGTTAATGAAGGGGAGTTTATAAAAGATAAAAATAGATTTGTGACAATGCCGCCCAGGGTGCTTGAAATGCACGGAGAATTATTGGAGAAAATTGAGAGAATTAGAACGTATGCCGAGGAAAGCGAAATGAGTTTATTATTAAATCAAAAATCAAATATCAAAAATCAAAATGACAAATCAAAAATCAAAAATTCAAGAATGGGAGTTATTACAAGTGGAGTTTCGTACTTGTATGCAATGGAGGCATTGCAGACCTTGGAATTGGACTTGCCGGTATTGAAATTAGGTTTTTTTTATCCCTTAGCCGAGCAGAAAATTAAAAATTTTATTAAGCCGTTGAAAAAGGTTTTAGTGGTTGAGGAACTGGATCCTTATTTAGAAAAAGAGGTTGAGCGGCTGGCAAAAACAGCCAATCCGAAATTAAAAATTTTCGGCAAATGCCTCTTGCCTGAAGTAGGGGAGTTAAAGCCCGAGCATGTTATGCGGGCTTTGGCAGCTGTGGTTGGTAAAAAAATAAAAGATGCGCCAGTCAGCGACTTTAAAACTATCAAGCATATACCCCGATTTTGCACCCAGCCGATGTGTCCTTACTGGAAAGTGTTTGCCGCTTTAAAAAAAGCGGTGCCTGGCGACCCTTCGGCTATCTCAGGGCAGGTTTTTGGGGGCGATATCGGTTGCTATATGATTGCTGGTTTTGCGCCGATGAACTTTTATGATTATATGTTTTGCATGGGCTCGTCCATTGGCATTGGCCATGGCATTGCCAAGGCGGTCAACGGCTCGCAAAAAGTGATTACCGTAATGGGCGACAGCACTTTTTTTCATTCAGGAATGCCTGCTTTGTTAAACGTTGTTTATAATCAATCTAATATCTTGGCGATTATTGTTGATAATCGCATCACCGCAATGACCGGCCATCAGCCCAATCCGGGTATGGGCCAAAACATAGAAAGCGGGCAAACAGCCGAAGTGAAAATTGAAGATATTTGCCGGGCTTTACAGGTGAAAAATTTACGCGTAATTGACCCAGTTGATAATTTTAATGGCTTTGTGGAAGCCATTAAAGAATTTTATCCCAAAAATGAAGTATCGGTAATTGTAGCCAGAAGAATGTGCGCTTTATTGGAAAAAAGGGGTCAGACCTCTAAAAAACTTTTATAAATGTTTTTTCAATATAAGAGAGGTCTGACCACTTTTTTATCTTATGAATGAAAATTTTAACATCGTTATATTAGGCGTTGGCGGTCAGGGCTTAATGACTTTATTGCGGGTTTTGTCTCAGGCCGCCTTGAGCAGTGGCTTTGATGTTAAAACATCGGAACTGCACGGCCTTTCCCAACGTGGCGGCTCAGTAAACGTTCATATCCGTTTTGGCGAAAAGGCCTGCCCTGAGTCCGGCCGAAGGGTCTGGTCGCCATTAGTGCCGCAAGGCCAAGCTGATTTAGTTATCGCTTTGGAGCAGCAAGAAGCGCTTAATGGTTTATATTTTGCCAATAAAAACTCGGTCTTTTTGATAAATGAATATGAAACACCGACAATGGCCCAAACAGCCGGCCAAGCAGAAATAGAGAACGAATTGAAAAAAATGAGCAACCAAGTTTTTTTTCTGCCCGCTTCCCAAGTCTGCCAGAAAGAATTAGGCAATGAAGTTGTCTGCGGCGTTTATTTTTTGGGTTATGCCTTAAAAAATGGTTATTTGCCGCTGAAAAAAGAAAATATTATTGAAGCAATTAAAAAAACAATTTCGGAAAAATATCAGGAATTAAACATCAAGGCATTGAACTTGCCATAATTTTTATGTTGATTGTTTGTCATTATGCCGAGATCGCCCTAAAAGGCGGCAACAGAAAAATCTTTGAGGAAAAATTGGTTGATAATATCAAAAAATCCTTTAATAAAAATGGGATTGTTTTTAAATATGTTAAAAGAATTTTTGGTCGTATTTTAATAGAGCTGTCTGATAATCAAGAAAATGGTTTAATTGTTAAAGCATTAAAAAGTGTTTTTGGCATAGCCCATTTTTCTTTTGCGGAGAAATGCGAAAAAGACATTGAAAGAATTAAAGAAAAAGCCAGCGAGATTTTGAGCAAAAAAGATTTTGCAACATTTAAGGTAGAGGCGAAACGAAGCGACAAAAAATTCCCGCTCATCTCCCAGCAAATCAACGAGCAAGTGGGGGAGTTTATTCTTGGAAGTTGCCGAGCAACTTCCGCTAAGGAAGTTGCTCGGCAACTTCCTTTACTCAAAGTGAAGCTGGAAAATCCAGACATAACTTTATACATAGAGATAACTCAAAGCGGCGTATTTTTATACACCGAGAAAATAGCGGGCCCGGGCGGGTTGCCGGTTGGGGTTTCGGGCAAGGCGGTGTGTTTAATTTCCGGCGGCATTGATTCGCCAGTTAGTGCTTGGTATTTAATGAAAAGAGGAGTGGAAGTAATTTTTGTCCATTTTTTTGCCAGCCAGTCCGGATACGAAAAGTCATTGGAAAAAGTCAGGGATATTTTAAGGGTTTTGAAAAAATACCAGCTTAATATAAAAGTTTATTTTGTTCCGTTT
The DNA here is from genome assembly GCA_964454625.1 of uncultured Candidatus Saccharibacteria bacterium. GTDB lineage: Bacteria > Patescibacteriota > Minisyncoccia > Minisyncoccales > CG1-02-41-26 > CG1-02-41-26. The sequence continues at coordinate 1,689 of CAYVXQ010000030.1, read as the reverse complement.
GGCGACATTCAAAAAGAAATTTTATTAAAAACTAAGGCGGATTTGCGGGTGGTGCTTTATAGGCGATTTATGTTTCGGATGAGCCAAGAGATAGCCGTTAAAGAAAAAGTCAAAGCATTAATAACCGGCGAAAATGTCGGCCAAGTTGCCAGCCAGACCTTGGACAATATTTTGGTTATTGAAGAGCCGACAAATTTGCCGGTCTTGCGGCCATTGGCTGGCTTTGACAAAACAGAAATAATAAACATAGCCAAAAAAATCGGCACTTACGAAATTTCTGTTCTGCCGCACTTAGATTGCTGTTCAATATTTATCCCTAAACACCCCCAAACCAACGCCAATTTAAAAGAAGTAAAACAACAAGAAAAAAAATTAAAAATTAAAAAACTTATAAATTCGGCTTTAAAACATTCAACAATTGAAATAATTTAAAAGGAAAGAGCGAGCCCCTTCCTTAAAAATTAAAAATTATGGCGCAAAAAATTGACAGCAAAAGTCTACTATCTAGCATAATTGAGAAAAAAGGAGCAGAGGAAGCGTTGTCTAAATACAAGGTGCCTTGCTTAACCTGCCCGATGGCGCAATACGAGATGAAATCATTAACCATCGGAGATATTTGCAAAATGTACGGATTGGACTGCCCCAAAATTATCGCTGACCTGAATAAACTTTAAAGAAGTAAGCTTTCCATGGACAATAATATTAAGGCGGATATTATTTTTGCTTTTTTATTTTTGCTGATTTTGGCAAATGTTTTTGTTTGGCAGTTTATTTTTTTTCTAAACAACGATTTTAGCATTACTTTTTTTGATGTTGGTCAGGGCGACAGTTTTTTTATTGAAACACCCCAAGGTCATCAAATTCTTATTGATGGCGGTCCAGGTAATCGGGTTTTAACTAAATTAGGTAAGGCAATGCCTTTTTGGGACCGAACTTTAGATTTAGTTATTTTAACCCACCCCGAATCCGACCATTTAAGCGGTTTATTGGAGGTTTTAAAAAGATACCAAATCAAAAACATACTTTGGAGTGGCGTTGAAAGGAGCGCCGGGATTTTTGAGCAGTGGCAAGAAGTATTAAAAGAAGAAAAAGCTAAAGTTGTTTTTGCCCAAGCTGGTCAAAAAATTAGAGCCGGTAAAGTAAGCGGAGATGTTTTGTTTCCACTAAAAAATTTGTCTGGACAGTTTTTTGACAGGGGGGTCAATGAGACATCAGTGGTGGTTTTATTTAATTTTCAAAACAACAGATTTTTGTTTACCGGTGACATTGGCAAAAAAGAAGAAAAGGCCCTTTTAGATATTGGTTGCAACCTTAAAGCCGATGTTTTAAAGGTGGCTCATCATGGCAGTAAATATTCAAGCTCATTAGAATTTTTAAGAGCGGTTTTGCCACAAATGGCTGTGATTTCTTGCGGGGCAAATAATACATACGGCCATCCCAGCAAAGAGGTGTTGAATAGTTTGCAGGAATTTGCTATAAATGTTTTAAGAACTGACCAAAAAGGCGACATTATAATTACTTCTGACGGAAGTAATTTTAAATATAAGTAAATTGAGAGCGTAGAAAAACCCCTAAAAATGTCATTCCGAACGTTAGCGAGGAATCTCCGGCAAGGTAAAAACCGCGTCAGAACAAGATTCTTCACGGAGTTTACACTGAACGAAATGAATGTGTTCAGAATGACAAAAA